>DASXYQ010000086.1:0-6410 GCA_036502445.1 Roseiarcus sp.
CGCGACGTGACGCGGCGCCACTCACCCGACCAACCACGCCGGCGCGACCCGATTCCGAGCGAAACTCACGTGCGCCACATTCGACGCCCCCGCTTTTGCGGGAACGGCGCGTGTTGTCTTGGTCGGTCGAGGTACAGTAATTGTTTCGCGACTTCTTGTTCGAACCCTTGTCGAAGTGAACCCGGGCTCTGCCTTGACGTTGCGAAGCGGCGCGCGCCGGGCGACGACCAACACAAATGAAACAAATCGCGGTAAGCGGCGACAATCGAACACGGCCCTGCTTTACGAACACGTGCCATGCTCGCGAACGCGAGCACCCAGAGTACTACGACGCTACAAGGCTTGCTTTGCGCCGCTTTCGGCCGCTTTCCGGCTTATGTCGTCGCTTCGTCGTGTCCCACGGCTGGATCCCCGCTTTCGCGGGGATGACACATGTTGGCTTGGCCGTTCGTGATGCAGCAGTTGTTTCGAGGCGTCGCCTAAGGAGCCGAGGCGCCGAAGTAGCGAGCGGCCGCCAGAGAAGTCCGGGTTGCTTCTCGCGCAGCGTAGACCGTCTTCACCGCGTGTTGAATCTTCTCGAAGGCGCGGGACTCGATCTGGCGTACGCGCTCCCGGCTTACGCCGAGTTCCGAGGAGAGATCTGCTAGCGTTATTGGATTGTCTGTCAGGCGGCGCGCCTCGAAGATGCGCCGTTCGCGTGGATTGAGGACGCCGAGAGAGGCGGCCAGAGCGTCGTGGCGCTTCGAGGCTTCCTCGGACTCGACGAGCTTGTGTTCCTGATCGTCCGAGTCGTCAGCGAGTAAATCTTGCCATTCGCCATCGCCCTCTCGCAACGGGACATTGAGAGAAGCGTCGCCAGACAGTCGACGATCCATGTCGATCACGTCCCGCTCGCTGGCGCCGAGCTGCTTCGCAATCTGCTTGACTTGGTCGGATTGCAGATCCCCCCCGTCGAGCGACGAGATGCGACTCTTGGCGCGCCGAAGATTGAAGAACAGTTTCCTTTGATTGGCGGTTGCGCTTATCTTCACCAGAGACCACGAGCGCATGATGTATTCTTGTATCGACGCCTTGATCCACCACATCGCATAGGTCGCAAAGCGAAAGCCGCGCTCCGGCTCGAAGCGCTTCAGCGCTTGCATCAGACCCACGTTCCCCTCAGAGATGATTTCGGACATCGGTAGTCCATAGCGGCGATTGCGCATGGCGAGCTTGGCGACGAGGCGCAAATGCGAGGATATGAGCTGACGGGCCGCGTCGCGGTCGTCGTGTTCCCGCCAGCGCTTGGCAAGCGTATATTCCTGCTGCGGCTCCAGCAGCGGAAACTGCCGGATCTCATTGAGGTAGCGGGCGAGTCCACGATCGCCGGACAGTATTGGAAGTGCAGCGTATGTCATCACTTGCTCCGTCGTGAAGCGGCATCGGGGACGCCGATGCCGGCCTCAGTGAGTGCTCATTGTCGCTAACGGCGACAGTAACGTCTTTCGAGAACGCAACAGATTTTCGAGTTGGCAAGGCGAATGCGATCGCGATAGCTGCTCGGAGAATCGGCCTTCAATTCGCAACTGTCGCACCCGCACGGTTTTTCTTGTGCAGCAGCTCGGATCGCTTGGCCTTTGTGAAAGCGCCTCGCGCTCCGCGCTTGCCATCTCTCTTATTGAACCGGGCGCTGGCAGCAGAGCCAGTCAGCCTTGGACCATAGCCCGCCAGGAACAACGCCGCGGCGCTTCTCTCGATGGCTCTCGCGGTCTCGGGCTCGAGCGTATCCATCTGCAAGTTGAGCTCGGCGGCGACGGCAGCCAATCCAACCGCGCGGCAAAGGGGCGACAACGACGATCCTTCCGCGGGAATATCTCTAGACATGGTTGACCTCCTGAACGGGAAGAGACAAAGCATCCGAGCTTCCCCTTACTTCAGTGTGAGGCGGCGCGAGGCGCCGCCGCAGCATCGTCAAAGTGTGGGCCCCAAATCGTGGGTGCGCCGGCAACCGTCGCACCTTGAACGTTTGCGCGCAGGGGGTCTTTCACCGAAAAGGCACAAATTGCATATTCACACGGCCATCCGCCGTTATCGGCATGGGTTGTGGCGCGTCGCCGGGAGGCCAAGGCGGAAAAGGGGTGGGCCCGCGCCTCGCCTTTTTGAATGAGTTGGGTCGCTGACAAAAGACGGACAAAACCGCCCGCCCGCGGACGATTCTCACGGGGCCGATGATGCGAAGGCGTCGCGGGATTCGCGCTTTTCCCTGATATTGCGGAGAGCTATCAATCTCTCAACGAAGGCGACGCCACAAAAGAGCAGCTTCATCCAGACCGACGAAGCCAACACGCATCGTCCCTGCGAAAGGCGAGCCGAGCCTCTATGGCGAGTGGGCAAATTTCGCCTTCAACGCCGCCACGACATTCGCCGGGGCGAACGGGGCGACATCGCCGCCCATTGCGGCGATCTGGCGCACCAGGGTCGCGGTGATCGGTCGCACCGGCGAGGAGGCCGGCAGGAAGACGGTCTTGACCTCCGGCGCCATCGCGCCGTTCATCCCCGCCATCTGCATCTCGTAGTCGAAGTCAGTGGAGTCGCGCAGGCCGCGCACGATCAGGCTGGCGCCGGAGGCGCGAGCGGCCTCGATCGCGAGGCCGTTGAAGCCGATCGTCTCGAGTTCGCAGCCCGCGCGCGTCAGCGAAGGCTCGGCCGCCTCCCGAATCATCGCGAGCCGTTCCTCGACCGTGAACAGCCCCGCCTTGTTGGGATTGGTGCCCACGCCGATGACGAGCCGATCGCATAAGGCGGCCGCATGAGCGATGACGTCGAGATGGCCGTTGGTCGGCGGATCGAACGAGCCGGAATAGAATGCGATGCGGAACATGCGAAAGGTTAGCGGGGGGCGGGAGCCGCGGCAAGGGGCGCGCCGGCAGCCCTTGCGGTCAGTCTACGACAAACAGATCGGGGTCAGGCCGACGGCGCGGGAGATTTCTTCGGCGGACCAGCCGAGCTGGTCGTAGCCGCCACGCCAATAGACCAGCGCGCTCGACCCGCCGGACACGAAAAGGGCCCTGACGCGGCCGATCACGATCGCATGGGTATTGCGCTCGATGATTTCTTCGGTCTCGCAATCGAAAGCCGCGACGGCGTCCGACAACAGCCAAACGCCGGAGTTCAGCGTGACCCAGCGCCTCGCGGCGTAGCGTTCAGACCCTCGCTCGCCGCCGCGGCCCGCGAAGCGGTTCGCCACATCCTGATGCTCGGAGCCGAGCGCGCTGACGCCGAACGCGCGTGAGCGCGCCAGCGCCGCGTAGCTGGAGGACGCTCGGTTGACGCTGACGAGAATCGTCGGCGGCTCGACGGACAACGACGATACCGAGGTCGCCGTCATTCCCGTCCGCTCGTCGCCTTCGCCGATGGTCACCACGGCCACCCCGCTCGGCAAATGCCGCATCGCCTCGCGGAATTTCGCGTCGGTCGCGGGCGCCGCCGGCCCCGGCCGACGCTGGACAGGGTCCCGGGTTCGATTTGCGAGAAGGGTGGCGGGCATAGCGCGGACCTTTCTTACCTCGGCGAGTCACGCGTCGCGAGAAGCGCCTGGACGCCATTCACCCGACGACGCGCGAGCTCGAGATCGCCTATCCCCTATTTTGGCGCCGTGCGATCGGATTTGCAACAGTAATTCTACACAATTAATATAATTATGCTGGAGCTCGAAAGCCATGCAACATTCGAGGAAGCTCAGGCGACGCCGGAAAACAATCGAATTGGGTGATTCCGACCAGATCTCGCGTTGCCGAGGCAACGAGCCGCGCCGAGCCGGAGGAAAATTTGCCTGTCTGCAAATATCTGAAACCGTTGAATCCCGGAAAATCCGCGGGCTGAGCCGCCGCCCCTTTGCCTTCCCGGCGTCGAGTCGCCTAGAGAGAGCCGGCTTCCTACCGGCAAGCGCGAGAACCCTCATGCCCGCTCCCCGTCCGCCCGCCTTCGATACGTTGAGCCTGCACGCGGGACAGCGCCCCGATCCTGCCACCGGCGCGCGCGCCGTGCCGATCTACGAGACCACCTCCTACGTCTTCAAAGACTCCGATCACGCCGCCGCGCTCTTCAATCTCGAGAGCGCCGGCCATCTCTATACCCGCATCTCCAACCCGACGACGGCGGTGCTGGAGGAGCGCGTCGCCGCGCTCGAAGGGGGCGTCGGCGCGGTCTGCGCCGCTAGCGGGATGGCGGCCCTGCATCTGGCCATCGCGACGCTCGCGAGCGCGGGCGACCACGTCGTCGCATCGTCATCGCTCTATGGCGGCACGATCAATCTCCTGATGCAGACGCTGCCGCGGTTCGGCATTCGCACGACGCTGGTCAAACCGCGCGACCACGCCAGGTTCAAAGCCGCGATCGAACCGCGGACGCGCCTCGTCATCGGCGAGACCATCGGCAATCCAGGCCTCGAGGTTCTCGACATCCCCGCCGTCGCCGACATAGCGCACGATGCGGGCGTTCCGCTGTTGATCGACAACACCTTCGCCACGCCCTATCTCAGTCGCCCGATCGAGCAGGGCGCGGACATCGTCATGCATTCGCTGACCAAGTGGATGGGCGGCCACGGGCTCGTGATCGGCGGCGTCCTCGTCGATGGCGGGCGCTTTGATTGGATCGCCTCGGGCCGTCATGCGACGATGATCGAGCCTTACGCCGGCTACCACGGCCTCGTCTTCGCCGAACATTTCGGCCCGACGGCGTTCATCATGCGCGCGCGGACGGAAGGGCTGCGCGACTTCGGCGCGTGCCTTTCGCCGCACAACGCGGCCCGCCTGTTGACAGGCGTCGAGACGCTCTCGTTGCGCATGCAGCGTCATGTCGAGAACACGGCGGCCGTGCTGGCGGCGTTGAGCGCGAACGAAGCCGTGACCTGGGTGACCCATCCCTCGCTCGCTTCCCATCCCGATCGCGAATTGGCGGCCCGCCTGTTGCCGCGCGGCGCCGGTTCGATCGTCAGCTTCGGCGTCAGGGGCGGACGGCCTGCCGGGCGCAAGTTCATCGAGGCGCTGAAGCTCGCCAGCCATCTGGCCAATGTCGGCGACGCCAAGACGCTCGTCATCCATCCCGCGAGCACGACGCATCAGCAGATGAGCGCGGAGCAGTTGGCGGCCGCTGGCGTCGGCGAGGACATGGTCCGCCTTTCCGTGGGGCTGGAGGCCGCCGAGGACATCATCGCCGATCTCGGCCAGGCCTTGCGCGCCTCGCAGAGGAACGAAAAGGGGCGGTCATGAGGCTCGCGGTCGATCGACTCTCCGTATTCGCCGCGACAGGCGGCCGAGCCCGCGAATCGAGCCAGCCGCTCGTCGTCTTTCTCCACGGCGCGGGGATGGATCACAGCGTCTGGGCGCTGCAGAGCCGTTGGTTCGCCCACCACGGTTTCAGCGTGCTCGCCGTCGATCTTCCCGGGCATGGCGGTTCGGAGGGACCCGGGTTGACGGACATCGCCGCGATGGCGGACTGGACCGCGCGGCTGATCGCGGCCGCGGGGGCGGAGCGTGCGGCGCTGGTCGGGCACAGCATGGGCGCTCTCGTCGCGCTCGAGACGGCGGCCCGCCATCCCGGCGTGGTCGCGAGGATGGCCTTGCTCGGCGCGGCCGCCAAGATGCCCGTGCATCCCGATCTGCTCGCCGCGGCCAAAGTCAATTCTCACGTCGCGATCGACATGGTGAGCCTATGGGGCCTCGGCGCGCCCGCCACTCTGGGAGCCGCCAAGGCGCCCGGCCTCTGGATGTTCGGCGGCGCCGAGCGCTTGCTGGAAAAAGCCGCGCCGGGCGTCCTCCATGCCGACCTCGCCGCGTGCAACGCCTATGAGTCGGGAACGTCGGCGGCGGCGAACGCAGCTTGCGCAACGACGCTGATTCTGGGCGAACGCGACCAGATGACGCCGCTCGCCAGCGGCCGCTCGCTCGCCGCGCTCATCGAGAATGCCCGGACGATCGTATTGCCGGGGGCGGGGCATATGTCGATGATCGAGCGGCCCGACGAGGTCTTGGAGGCGCTGAAGGCGTCGGTGGGCTGCGCTCGAGAGTAGCCGCGCTCGCCGAGCGCCGCCGACGCTGGTCGGGCAGCACTGTATCAGCTACAACGCGATCAAAGGAGATCGCCATGCCCGTCAACAACAGAATCGCCCATTTCGCCGAGGAGGTCGCGGAATGGCGGCGCGATTTTCACGCCCATCCGGAGCTGCTCTACGAAGTGCATCGCACCGCGGGTCTGGTCGCCGATCGCCTGCGTTCGTTCGGATGCGACGAAGTCGTCACGGGGATCGGCCGGACCGGCGTCGTCGGGGTCATCAAGGGCCGCTCGCCCGGAAAACGCGCGATCGGTCTCAGGGCGGACATGGACGCCTTGCCGATCCTCGAGGGCGTTTCGCGGCCGTATTCGTCGGTGAC
>DASXYQ010000087.1:0-3098 GCA_036502445.1 Roseiarcus sp.
ACTCGACCGTCGTATAAGCCAACACGGTGTCGCCGATGTTTTCGAGATCGTGAATCATCGACTCGCCCTCGGCGTAGTGCATATGTTTGGTGTCTCCGGCGCGATACGCCGATTCGATCGTGCGGCCATCGCCATAATGCGAGCGCGCCCGTCCGTCCGTCAGCGCGGTCCAGAAATAATCGAGGACGTGGCGATGAAAGCCGATGCGCTCGCCGGGCGCGAGGCTGAGCGACCAGACGCGCACGCGATCCGATTCCGACAACAGCACCTGCCCGACGCAACCATTAGTTCCATTGGCCGCGAACTCCCGCCGCAATTCCGCGGGCCAGCCTTGCATCGCTTTCGATGTTTCCGCGGTCATGGCGTGACCCCTTTTTTCTGCGTTGGACGGAATCATAGGTTAGCCAGAGTGGCTGTCAAGCGCGACCGCAATGCGATTCTCTTCTCCCGCTTGCGGGAGAAGGTGGCGCCATAGGGTGTCGGAGACGCCCGTCCTTCGACGGGCTTTGGCGCCGGATGAGGGCCTTCTCTGGCTCGGAAGCGCGGCCCCGCCCTCACCCCAACCCTTGTATGAGGTCTTTTTTGTCAAGAGGAAAATTTGCGTGGTGTCTGACCCCGCGAGGCGCGTCGGGGGTCCGCTCGCTTCTGCCCGTCGAAACCTTGGCGGCGCAAAATGTCGCTGGTCAGACGCTTGTCAAGGCCGAAGCCGCCGGAGGCGGTGGCCGAAGGCCAGCCTTTACAAGGGTCTGACCAGCGACGACGATCGGCGGCCGAGGTCGGTGGGCCGAGATTACGCCCATCTCTCGCGTGATCTTTCGCCCCTCCCACGCGCGTGAGGACAAAGGCCGCCGCTCGTCGACGAGCCGAGCACCTTCGTCGAGGTGCACCATGGGCATGCGCGCCCTCTCTCTCTCGGGGGGATTTTCGACTGACGACGAGGCTCGTCTCTCGTGTGGGTTGGAGCCTGACGATGACGTCCGGGGCCCGCGGAGCGGCCATCGGTTCGGCGAGGCGAAAATCGCGAGGGGAACTGTGCCGCGGGCGCCCGATCATCGCGCCACAACCTTGTATTCGGCGGGCCTTGCGACCCGAACCCATGATGCACTCATGCGCATCGGCGGCGTAGTTCCTCGGAGGCGGGACCATTCTCTCCCTCGGCGCGAAGGCCATGGTTGGGTGCGGGTCGCCGCCGCCTCGGATCGTTGCCCCGCTCGAGCGGATACGCGCTCGTCGCGGGTAGAAGAAACTCCTTTTCAGCAAAGAACGGGGGAAGCCGAGGTCTCTGTCGAGACCCGGTGTTCGATGTTCCGGCTCACGCCCTGGAGTCGAACAACTCGACGCCGACCAGCATGGTCCCGTCCTCGACGAAGCGCCACAAGTCGATCAACAACTTGCGCGCCAGCGCGACGATCATCGTCTTGCGCACCCCGCGCGGTCCATTGGCGGTGCGCGCCTCGAACCATTTGGCCAGCGCGCTTTCCTTCTGGAACATCAAAAACCGCCAGGCCAGTTGGATCATGCCGCGCCGCACGCGGGCATTGCCCGACCGCGCCAACCCCTTCTCGCGACTTCGCGAGCCGCTCTCGTCGGGCGAGCCGGTCAGGCCGCCGTAACGGGCGACGGCGCGCCGGTCGCGCAGCTTGCGCGAAAGCACTTCCGCCACCAGCATCTCCGCCGTCTCGAGGCCGACGCCCTTGATGCTCGCCAGCATCAGAACCATCGGATGCGCGCCTTCGCGAGGCGCCTTTTCGAGCCGCGCCTCGCGCGCCTTTTCGATCTGCTTGATCTGATCGGCGACGAAGCGCAGCTGCGCCATGTCGCGCCGCAACTCCGCCAGGGTGTTGGGCGGCAGCGGCTCGCCCGCTCCGGTGCGCAGTTCCTCGAGCTTTTCGGCGGCCTTGCGCAGTTTCGGATTGAAGCCGCGGATGCCCAGCCGCGCCAACGCGCCCTTCATCCGATTGACGAGGCGGCTGCGGGCGTTGACCCGGCTCTCGCGCTCGCGGGTGGGGCGTTTGGCGTCTTCCTCCGCCAGCGTCGGGATCGCCGCCATGCTGCAATGGTCGGCCTCGCCGCGCAGCCAGCCCAGGAACGCCCGCATCAGCAGCTCCGTATCGAGCCGATCCGTCTTGGCGCGGCGATGATCCCGCTTCACCGGGATGCTCGTGGGGTGAATGACATAGGCCTCGATGTCGTGCTGGCGGAGTAGGCGCGCGAGCCAGAAACCGTCGCGGCCCGCCTCGAAGGCGACGCAGACCCGCCGCACCACGCGTCCGGCCCGCCGCGACTCCTCGCGCCAGCGGTCGATCAATTTGAACAGCTGTTCCGGGTCCGGCGCCAGCTTCTTCAGCGGATCCCGCGCCAGCCCCGGCGCGCGCGCGGCGACCAGCCAACTCGACTGGCTCATTTCGATGACGACGATCAACGTGCTATCTTGATCCAGGGCGGCGAGAGACTTGCTCAGATCGGAAGGTTTGGACATGGAGCGCTCCATCGTGGGATTGACAGCAGCGATGGTGCACTATTTTCGCCGCCCGCCCCATAGCATCTCTCCCGCAAGCGGGAGAGGGGATTTTCCGCCGCGGCTGTTTCGAATTATGAACCGCGAGCAGTTCGGAGCTCCGTCGTCGATGACCGCAAGGCCTGCTTCCTCAAATCCGCCGTCGGCGAAGCTGCGCCGGCTGGGGATGCTGACGCCTTCATCGAACACGGTTTTGGAACCCGTCTGTTACAGGATGCTGGCGGGCGTGCCCGATGTCTCCGTGCATTTCGCGCGTTTCCGCGTGACGGAAATCTCGCTCGGCGCCGCCGCGAACCGTCAGTTCTCGCGCGATGGCATGCTGCACGCGGCCGAGTTGCTCGGCGACGCTCGCGTCGACGCCATCTGCTGGAACGGAACCTCGGCGTCTTGGCTGGGGTTCGATCGCGACCGCGAACTCTGCCGGGCGATCGAGGCCGCGACCGGCGTCGCCGCGACTTCGTCCGTCCTGGCGATGGCGGAATGGCTGCGCGGCGCCGGGATCGAGCGGGTGAGCCTCGTATCGCCTTATATCGATCGCGTTCAGCAGCAGATTGGCGAAACCCTCGCGGGCGAGGGTCTC
>DASXYQ010000088.1:0-2529 GCA_036502445.1 Roseiarcus sp.
CACCGAGGAAGGCGTGAGCGCCTCACACATCCGGCAGATTGTGTCGGAGGAGCTGCAAAAACGCGCGGTCGACAGCGGCGCGGAGCATGCGAAGCTGCAATTGGATCGACTCGCGCCGCCGATGCAACTCGCGGCCGAGGCGGTGGCTGCAGGCGACGTGAGCGCCATCGCGCCCTATCTCAAGGTGCTTGACCGCCTCGACCGTTACCAGACGGTCGCCGGCGCCAACCAGACTTATGACGACGACGCGCGCAAGAAGCTGCTCGACAAGATCAACCGCGTCGCCGCCAACCTTGGCGTCGACGAAGTCATGCAGTCGGCGGCGCGGGAACACCTCAAGAAACTGGGCGAGATCGTCGACGAGGACAGCCAGGCCGAAGGGGATCGAGCGGACGATGCGAGTTCGGCGGCATTGACGAACGAGGCGAGTGCGCGTTCGCTTGCGGCCGCGCGGGCGGTTGAGCCATCTCTCGCAGAGCCCGAAATGGCTCCGGATTTTATTTATTTGGATTGGCCGTAACCCATTGCGTTGGTTTTGCCGTTTAGTCCATGGCCAGCGGGTTCAACCGGAGGTTCGGGCCGCCTCCGCTGGGCGGCTACGCTCAAGGCTCGCGCCTCACATTGGGAGGTCAGTCGTTCGCCGATTCGGCGACCCCGAGTCGAACGTCCGGTTCGTTCGGGCTATGGTCGGCGATGGCGATTCGACCGATGAGGAAGGGCGATTCCTTGAGCGTTGCCGATTCCGCGATCATGCCCCGCGCCAATTCCTTGGCCTCGATGATCGAGGGAATCATCTTGTCTTGGGGCTGGCGCAGGCGCGCCATCGCTTTTGCCTCCGGCGCGGGCGGGGCGTTGGCGTTGCCGCCCGTGTCCCTATTCCCTTTGATCGCCGTCCCGCTGACCATCGCCGTGTGGCTCCTCGATGGCGCGTACGATCGCGGCTCCGGGCGGTCTCTCCGCGCCGCGTTCGGCGCGGGCTGGTGGATGGGCTTCGGCTATTTTCTCGCCGGCCTCTGGTGGGTGGGCTCGGCGCTGCTCGTCGAGGCCGACAAATTCGCCTGGGCGCTGCCGCTCGCCGTCATAGCGTTGCCCGCGGCGCTCGCAATGTTTCCGGCCGCGGGCTTTGCGCTTGCGCGCCTCTTGTGGTCGCCCGGACCAACGCGCATTTTCGCCCTAGCGTTTGGGCTCGGGGTCGCCGAGTGGGCGCGCGGCCTCCTGTTCACCGGGTTTCCGTGGAATGACCTCGGCATGGCGCTCGGCGTCAATCTCGCGCTGGCGCAAACCGCTTCCCTCGTTGGCTTGCATGGGCTGACGTTCCTGGCAGTCGCCATTTTCGCCGCGCCCGCGACGCTATGGCGGGTGAGCGACAACCGGCTTCATCTGGCGCCGACGATCCTCGCGGCTCTTGCGCTGGTCGTCATGGCCGCCTTTGGCGAGTTTCGACTTGGAGCGCCGCCCAGCGCCACGCTACCAGGGGTCAAGCTGCGCCTGATCCAGCCCAACGTCGCCCAGGACGACGCCTCGTTCGGCCCCGAGAACAAGCAGGCGATCCTGCGCCGCTACTTCGACCTGTCGGAGCGCGCGACCTCCCCGGATCGATCCGGGGTTCGGGCCGTCACGCATTTGATCTGGCCCGAGTCGGCCTTTCCGTTCATCATGTCGCGCGACCCGCAGGCGCTGTCTGAGATTGTCGACTTTCTCGGCTCCGGCGCGACGCTGATTACCGGCGCGGCGCGACGCGACGACGGCGAGGGCGGGGCGCCGCACTACTTCAATTCGATCGAAATCGTGAGCCGCAACGGCCTGTCGGCGCAGCGGTACGACAAGCAGCATCTGGTTCCGTTCGGCGAATACCTGCCGTTCGCGGGCCTGCTGCAGCGGGCCCATGTCAGCCAGTTCGTCGACATTCCCGGCGGGTTCGAAGCCGGCTCAGGCCGCCGCATCCTCCGTGTTCCGGGCTTGCCGCCCGCCATGCCGCTCATCTGCTACGAGGCGATCTTTCCAAACGAGCTTGGCGACCTCGTCTCCGGCGCCGAGCGCCCGGGCTGGCTCCTGAATGTCACCGATGACGCCTGGTTTGGCCTGACCCCGGGGCCCTACCAGCACTTTGCGCAAGCTCGACTGAGAGCAATCGAACTTGGGCTGCCGCTGGTGCGGGACGCCAATTCGGGGATCTCCGCGGTGCTTGACGGCTTCGGCCGCGAAATCGCCGTCGCTCCACTCGGCGCGGAGGGCGTCCTGGACGCCGAATTGCCCGAGCCTCTCCCGCCCACGTTGCAGTCTCGCCTTGGCTCGGTCGGCGCGATGCTGATTGGATTCGCCTTTTTGGCAGCCGCCCTCGTCGGAAAGCGGCGCGCGTAAAGGAAGACCGCCGATTGCAAAATTGTTACCTTGCGCGTTATCCGAGTGTCAGGTATTTCATTCCCCAAGGTCAGTTTGATTCCTGCGCGAGCGTGGTCTCCGCCGCCGCGGCAATGGGGCATGAGATTGATATGATGACCAAATCGTCCAACATCGTTGATGTTTATG
>DASXYQ010000089.1:0-12124 GCA_036502445.1 Roseiarcus sp.
CTGGGTTGCTTCGGCGCGCTCCCAGTGAGATTTGATCCTGTCTGACCGCAATTGCGCTACTTGTTGACGGTCGCCGCGCCGACGGTGCAGACCGCCTCGTCTTGAGAACCTGTGGCGCCGGAGCAGCCTATCGCGCCGACCAGCTTGCCGTCCTCGATCAACGGAATGCCGCCGCGCGATGCGATCACCCCATCTATGGTCAGGACATATTTGTTGTCGGACTTTTGGATGGCGTCCTCGAAGGCTTTCGTCGGCCGTCGAAAGCTCGCCGCCGTACGCGCCTTGTGTTGGGCGACCGCGACCGAAGCGATCTGCGCGCCGTCCATGCGCGCGAAGGCGACGAGATTGGCGCCGGAATCGACCACCGCGACGTTGACCGCCCAGCCGCGCTTTTCCGCCTCGCCGATCGCCGCGTTTATCGCCGCCTGGGCGCGAGCCAGCGAGATCGGCGCGCCATAGGGCGTGGCGAAGGGCATCTTGTCGGGAATGACGTCGAGCGGATTGGGCTTCGGCGGTTCGGCTTGCTGCGCGAGCGCGGCGCCCGCGGACATGACGAGCAAAATCAATCCCAGCGTCCTGGATTTCACCATGGCGACCTCCCTTATCGTGACCGGCATGCGGTCGTGCCGAGACGGCGTCCGGCCTTCGGGCCGCCCGTCGAGGTCATAATTCATCGCGAATCTGCTGCGCGCGCAACTGCCGATAGAACGGTCGCGGGCGAAACCGGTTCGGCGGCGTCGAGCCGAGTTCCGCGAGGTCGCCCAGGATGAGGCGGGTGATGCGCGGGATGTCGAGTTCGAGCGCCTCTTCTATTGGAATCCAGGTCAGTTCGACGAGTTCGGCGTCGGGGTGAACCGCGCCCTCGGCGCGATGCGCGATCAAGGTGGCTTCCGCGACGAAGAAGCGTGCGTCGAAGCGACGGACGCGGCCGGGCGGGGTGATCGCGCGGGCGAGAAAATCGACGCCTTCCAGCGTGGGGAAGACGCCGGTGGCGGCAAACTGCGTCCACGCGCCGGCGGGAGGCGATTCCGGCGCCCCGCGATCGGTCACGCCGAGCGCGAGGCCGGTTTCCTCGAAGGTCTCCCGGATCGCGGCGAGCGCGAGCGCCCGAGCGAATTCGGGCGAAGTTCGCCGCGTCCGCGCGAGCAGCTTCGTTTCGACCGCCGCATCGAGCGCGCCGGCGACGGTCATCCGGCGATCCCCCGGTTCGACGGCGCCGCCGGGAAAGACGAACTTCCCGGGCATGAATTTATGCCCGTCGTGGCGCTTGCCCATGAGAACGCGAATCTTGCCGCGCCCGCGCTCGACGATGATCAGCGTCGCGGCGTCGCGCGGGCGGAGCGCGCGGGGTTTTGGCGCGGCGGCGGCGGGCGGCGGCTCGGGTGCGTTCGTCATGGCAAATCCTCGAGCGGCGTTGCCGTTGCAAATTGGAGGCTGCGATCGGCAGGGTCAAGTTGGCGGCCGCCTCACGGAATTTGCACCAGGCTTCTCGGCGGCGAAAGGGTTCCGATCGACCCCTTCGGGCACCTGAGTTGGCAAACGGCCAAAGACGGCATCGCCGGGCTCACCCCGTTTGCTCCAACTAAAACCCCACCCGATCCGCCCCCTTCAGCCCCAATATCGCCCTCGCCTCGTCGGGGGTCGCCACCTGCAACCCCAGTTCCTCGACGATGCGACGTACCTTGGCGACCTGCTGAGCGCTGTTCTCGGCCAACTGGCCGCGCCCGATGTAGAGGCTGTCCTCGAGCCCGACCCGCAAATTGCCACCCATCATCGCCGATTGCGTCGCGAACGGCATCTGCATCCGTCCTGCGCCCAGGACCGACCAGTGGTAGTCTTCGCCGAACAGATGGTCGGCGGTCTCCTTCATGAACATGAGGTTCCGCATTTCGGCGCCGATGCCGCCGAGGATGCCGAACACCATCTGCACGAAGACGGGCGGCTGGAACCATTGGGCGTCGAGGCAGAAGGCGAGGTTGTAGAGATGGCCGACGTCATAGCATTCGTGCTCGAACTTGACGCCGTGCTCGCCGCCCAGCAATTCGGCGATGCGCTTGATGTCGCGAAACGTGTTGCGGAAGATGGCCTCGTCGGAAGCGCGAAGGTACGGCTCCTCCCAATCGAACTTCCACTGCTTGTATTTGTCCGCCATGGGATGCAGCGCGAAGTTCATCGAGCCCATGTTGAGCGAGCACATTTCCGGCGAGAAGGCGGCAGCGGCGGCGATGCGTTCCTCGATCGTCATCATGAAGTTGCCGCCGGTCGTGATGTTGACGACCGCGTTGGTCGATTGTTTGATGGTCGGCAGAAAGCGGTTGAACAGCGCGGGATCGCCGGAAGGACGTCCATTGGCGGGATCGCGCGCATGCAGATGCAGGATCGCCGCTCCGGCCTCGGCCGCGCCGATCGCCTGCGCGGCGATGTCCTCGGGCCGATACGGCAGCGCATCCGACATGGTCGGGGTATGAATCGATCCAGTGATTGCGCAGCTGACGATTACCTTGTTCGCGGAACTCTTTTTCTCGGCCATTTCTCACTCCATCGATAACCGGCGCGTCGATCTTCACGCGGGGGCGATTTTGAGTTCGCGGAAATTGCGCATTGATGGTCCTCCCTTGGGGAGGCGCCGCCATTGCGAACGAAGCTAAGCAATCCATCTGACACGACGCAGCCTCTGCATGGCTTCGCTGCGCTCGCAATGACGGGCCTACCAGAATTCCGGAACCGGCGTATGCCCGAGTTTCCTCGCGGCCAGACCGCCAAACGCGCCGCGATGATAGACCAACGGCGGGCTGTCGTTCGCGTCCATATGACGAATGGCGCCGATGAAAAGCGTATGATCGCCGCAGTCGCAAGTGTTCTCGACGCGCGCAGCGATCCTGGCGACGCAGCCCCGGAGCAGCGGCGTATCATCGACCCTCTCGAAGCGCGCATCGATCTCGAGCGACTTCTTGCCGGCGAAATAGATTGCGAGATCGCGCTGATGTTCGCCCAGAATGTTGACGCCGAAACGGCCCGCCGCGACTACCATCGCATGCGTATGCGCGCGCTTGGCGATGGAAACCACGCAAAGCGGGGGCGTCAGTGACCCCGACATGAAGGCGTTCGCAGTCATGCCGTGTGGCCCCCCGGTCGCGTCCACGGTGATCACCGCGACTCCCGTGGCGAATCCGCCCATTGTCTTGCGGAACAGTTCGGTATCGAAGGGCGCGTGAGCGTTCATATCGGTCGCGCCGCCTTCACTTGCGGTCGCGCATCAGGTGGTAGCTCAGTTCGCCGGGGTCCGCCAAATCGGGAACGCGCCAGCCGTCGAGATCGTACTCCGCCATGCATTCCTCGGCAAAACCCTTGAATTTTTCGGCGTTGCCGGAGGCCTGCGCGCCGAAGAGACAATAGCGCCGGATTTCCTCGGTCGAACCGCCGTAGTTGATTTCGTAGAGTTCATGACGTCCGCCGAATTCGGTCGCAATCGTATCCCACAACAGCTTCATCAGCTTGACGCGCTCTTCGGCTTTATAGCCGTTCGAGCCGCGAAGATAGCGGTCGAGATAGGGTCGCATTTCCGGGTTCTGGAAATCGCGCGCATGGCTGTTGAGGTAGATGAGGCCCGAAGCGACGGTCTGCTCGATGAGATATTTGATCTTGGTGTAGGCCATGGTCGAAAGGATCTGATAGGCGAAGCCGGGCTCCACGTTCGGTTGGACGTAATCGCCGATCCAGGGTTTCGGATCGCGCACCATCGCGTCGGAGAGGCCCCAGAACAGGTTGCGCCAAGCGATCACCTCGCCGATATTGGCCTGCACGCCGCGATAATCCTTGGTGCCTGACGCCTCGACTGCCTTGAGCAGCAGCCCGCAGATGAAATCGAGCTTGACCGCAAGCCGCGTGCAGCCATGCACGACGAAGCGCGGCAGGAAGCCCGTACGCGGAAAGAAATTGTTCGCCTTCTCCACGTCGCCGTAGACGAAGACGTTCTCCCAGGGCACCAGCACCTTGTCCAGTATGAAGATGGCGTCGTTCTCGTCGAGGCGCGAGGACAGCGGATAGTCGAACGGGCTGCCCATCACCGTCGCGGTCATCTCGTAGGACGTGCGGCAGATGAACTTCGCGCCGGGCGCGTTGGTCGGCAACATGAACACCGCTGCGAAGCTCCTGTCCTGCAGCGGAATGAGGCCGTGATGCGCGATGAACGTGAAATTCGTCAACACCGAGCCGGTCGCCACGACTTTCGCGCCGGAAACGATCAGGCCCCGGTCCGTTTCTTTCTCAACGTGCACGCAGACATCGGAGACTTGGTCCGGCGGGCGGTCGCGATCGACAGGCGGGTGAATGATCGCGTGATTTATGAAGGGCACGCGCTCCTGACAGAAGCGATACCAATGGCGCGCGTTCTCCTGGTAGGGATCATAGAACTCGGCGTTGGCGCCGAGCGTGGCGAGAAATGAAGCTTTGTAATCGGGCGAGCGGCCCACCCAACCATAGGTGAGGCGCGCCCATTCGGCGATCGCGTCGCGGCCGGCGACCAGATCGCCCATCGTTTTGGGCGCCTTGAAAAAGGCGTGCGTGAACCCGCCGTTGCCGGTGTCGGTCGGCAACAGCAGACGGCTCTTTCGCTTGTCGTCGTGCAGGGCGTCATAGAGGCGCGCGATCATTCGGGCGGTATTGCGAAAAGCGGGGTGCGTCGTGACGTCCTCGATTCTTTCGCCGTAGATAAAGACCTCACGCCCGTCGCGCAGTTGTTCCAAATATTCGTCGCCCGTCATAGGCGAAAGGCCGGATTTCCTCGCCGTTTCCGACTCCTGAGTCGCCAGTTCGACCATCTTGCTTCCTTCCGCCCGTCGGCCACCGGCCTGAGCCAACCCTTGTCCGTATGGCGACGATTATCGATCCAGGAAGGGTAGGCGGCGAGGCGGAGGCTCGCAAGCGGAAAAGCGTGACCTGGTTCACGCTCGGGGGCGCTGTGGTTTAGGGGCGCCGACCGCGTTCGGCGCGGAGCGCCTTGTCGGAGAGATCGACCAGCTGAAATTCAGGGTTGCTTGCGCGGACGCCAAGCTTGCCGCATATTTGCGTCGCGCGCGCCACGCCGCGAGAGGACGACGATGGACGACGGTCGGGGCTCTGATCTCATCCTGCGCGGCGGCCGGGTGATCTCGCCGGCCTCGGGGATCGACGGCGTCGTCGCCGAGCGGCTATTGCGTCCCGCGTTCTGCCTGAGGGCAGGACAGCGTTTCGACGTGGACTCGCCGATCCTGCCGGCCGCGGTCGCCGCCTGATGAACGCGACCGGTCCGGCCGACCCGCGCGACGGCTGGGGGCGGCTGACGCGAGCCGAGCGCAACCGGGCCTATGACAACAATGCGGCGACTGCCGACAGCGCGGCGCTCGTGGCCACCCGCAACGCCGCCTCCGCCGCGTTTCGGGCCGAACACCCCGGCCATCTCGATCTGCCCTATGGCTCCCGCGATCGGCAGAAGTGGGACATCTATCCGGCCGCTGATCCCGGCGCGCCGGTCGTTATTTTCATTCATGGCGGCTATTGGCAGCGCAACGCCCGCGAGTTCTTCGCCATCATGGCGGAGGGCGCTCTCCAGCGAGGTGTTGGCGTCGCCGTGCCGGGATATACGCTGGCGCCCCAAGCGACGCTCAGCGAGATCGTCGACGAAATCCGACTGGCGCTGGACTGGCTCGAGGGCGAATCCGCCGCTCACGGCGCGGGAGGTCCTGCGATCGTCACCGGCTGGTCCGCCGGCGCCCATCTGGCCGCGATGGCGCTCGATCATCCTCACGTGAGAGCCGGCCTCGGAATTTCCGGCGTCTACGAGCTGGGACCGATCCGCGACACCGATCTGAACGCGCCGCTGAACCTCTCCGATGAGGAGATCGCGCGGCTCTCGCCGTTGCGGCTCCCCCCGTCGCCAAAGCCGTTCTCGGTCGCTTACGGCAGCGCCGAGCTTCCCGCGCTCGTAGAGGATTCCCGGCGGTTCCACAGGCTGCGGGCGGCGTTGCAAGCGCCAGGCTGGCTACTGCCGATCGCCGGCGCCAACCATTTCACCGTGCTCGACGCGCTGCGCGACCCGAACGGCGAGATCCTCGCGGCGATCCGGGCGCTGGCGGAGCTCGTGAGGTGAACGCGGGCGGGCGGCCCGCTGAGCCGAGTTCTGCGGGCCTCGAGTTCGCTGATCAGCATGCCGTGACCGATGACGCTGGAGTGGCATTCGAAGACCTGGCGGCGATGCCCGTCGATCAGTTTGCGCGTCGCCTTGTGCTCGGCATCGGACTTGACCTGCATCACCAGCAGGTCGGACGCCACGTCGGCGCGCAACGAACAGACCTCGGCTCCCATTTCGGCGCGAACGTGGCGAAGCAATTCGAGAACTAGATTTTCGCGTTCGTCGGCCATTCGCGCATGGTACCGGATTCGATCGGGTCGGAGACTGCATCGGGTCTGTTCGAAGAAAGGCGCGAGGTCTCCCTTGGGGCCGGCCGCGCCGTCTCACTTGCAACGCCACCTGTGGTTCGGCACTATAGAGAAGTCTAAAATATCGGATCCTGGCGACACAATGGGAGTGCGTCGTTGCTTCCGGAGCGGCTACATTCGAGTGCCGCGGCGGGGAGGCTTAGTGCAACAGACCGCGCGTGAAACGGGCGGAAGCGGAGGGACGCCTTGACCACCGGTGCGCTGGCGCTGGAGATGCGCGACATTTCGAAGTCTTTTCCGGGCGTACGGGCGCTCGAGGGCGTGAGCTTTGATTGCGCGGCCGGCGAAGTTCATGCGATTTGCGGCGAGAACGGCGCGGGCAAATCGACCCTCATCAAGGTGCTGGGCGGCGTCTACAGGCCGGACGCCGGCGCCATCCTGATCGGCGGGACCGAGCGGAGTTTTGCGCGCCCGGCCGACGCACGGGCTGCCGGCGTCAGCATCATCCATCAGGAATTGAGCCTGCTCGCCTATCGCACCGTCGCCGAGAATGTCTTTCTTGGCCTGGAGCCGACGCGATTTGGCCGATTGGACCGCGGCGCCATGCGCCTGGGAACGGCGCGCCTGATGCAACGATTGTCTTCGACGATCGATCCCGACACGAGGGCCGGCGATCTCTCGGTGGCGGAGCAGCAGATCGTGGAAATCGCCAAGGCGCTCGCATTCGACGCCCGCATTCTCGTCATGGACGAGCCGACCGCGGCGCTCGACGAGGTCGACGCCAAGCGGCTGCTCGCTCTGGTGGGCAAACTGCGCCAGCAGGGCGTCGCCATCGTCTACATCTCGCATCGGATGTCCGAACTGGCCGCGGTCGCGGACCGCATCAGCGTAATGAAGGACGGCCGCAAGGCGATCACCGCCCCCGCGTCGGATTTGCCGACCGATCGCATCGTTCGCCTGATGGTCGGACGGGACCTCGCCGAATTCTATCCCCCTCGCTCGCAAGCGCCGCCGGGGCCTCCGCTGCTGGAAATCGCCTCGGGCGGCAACGGCGTGCTCGCCGACATCGACCTGACCGTTCGCGCGGGGGAAATCGTCGGCGTCGCTGGGCTGGAGGGTTCAGGCAAGACCGCGCTCGCGCGCGCCATATTCGGCGATCGGCCGTTCGAGCGGGGAACCGTGTCGGTCGCGGGCGCCGCAAGACAAATCAGGAGCCCGCGCGCCGCGATCGCCGACGGCGTTGGCTTTTTGCCGAACGACCGCAAACGAGACGGACTGGCGCTCCAGCGATCGCCGCGAGACAATGTCCTCCTGACGCTTCGCGCGTTCGCGCCGGCGCTCGCGCGCGCCGCCGGCGGGGCGATGACGGATTCGATCGCGGACAGTCTGCTGCGCCGGGTCGATGTGCGCGCCGCGCGACTTGACGGCGAGATCCGGCTGCTCTCGGGCGGCAATCAACAGAAGGTGATCCTCGGCCGCTGGCTCGCCCGCGATCCGAAAATCCTCATCTTTTGCGAGCCGACGCGAGGCATCGACATCGCGGCAAAGGCCGCGATATACCACATCATGCGCGATCTCGCCTCGCGCGGGCGCGCCATCCTGCTGGTCTCGTCCGATTTGCCTGAAATCATCGGCCTCAGCGATCGTATCGTCGTCATGCGCGGAGGCCGTATCGTCGGGGCCTGCGAAGGCGGCGCCAGCGAGGAAGCGGTGATGGCCCTCGCCGTCGGCCATGTCGGAGAGGCTGTGATCGACCCCGTGAAAGTCGGGGCCGCTGTATGACCGCCATCGTCTCCGGCGCGCCTCGGCCGCGGCGGGCGCCGCCGGCGCCGCTTTTCCTTTTTGTGGGCTCTCTCTTCCTCTACGTCGGCGTCGCCATATGGACCGGGCAGACGAGCCAGCTGCACACGGAGGGCTGGGTCGGCCTGCTGCAACGCATGGTCGCGCTCGGGATCGTCGGCGTCGGGCAGACTTTCGTGATCCTCTGCGGCTCGATCGATCTCTCGGTCGCCAATCTCATCAGCGTCGGCGCTGTCGCCGCCTCCTTCATCATGCAGGGCCGCGAGGCCATGATGCTGCCGGCCGTGGCCGTCGTGCTGGCGATCTCCGTCGTCGTCGGCGCGATCAACGGGGCGATCATTGCCGGCTTGCGCGTCAATCCGCTGATCGCGACGCTCGGCGTCGGTCTCGTCCTGCAGGGGCTGTTGTCCGCGAGCTTCACCGATTTTGCTGGCTCGGTGCCGCAGGCGTTTCAGGCTTTCGCCTACGGCGCCGTTGGCCCGGTCCCGTACTCCGTCCTCGGCCTGTTCGCGCTCGCGCTCGCGGCCTGGTGGACGCTGGGGGCGACGCGGTTCGGCGCTCACCTCTACGCCGTCGGCGGCAACGCCGAGGGGGCGCGGCTCGCTGGCGTCCGCACTCATCTCGTCATGGTGGGAGCGCATGTGATCTGCAGCGTCCTGGCCGGGGTCACGGGCCTGTACCTCGCGAGCCGTCTGCGCTCGGGGGCGCCGTGGGTGGGACGCGACGGGGTTTACGATCTCGAGTCGATCGCGGTCGTCGTGATCGGCGGAACCTTGCTCGCGGGCGGGCGCGGCGGCGTCTGGGGAACCCTCGCCGGCGTCCTGCTATTCGCCACGCTCGACGCGGCGCTCAACATGCTGGGCGTGCCGGCCTACCCCAAGCTGATCCTCCGCGGCGCGATCGTGATCCTCGCCGTCGCCGCTTACGCCGCCCGCACCCGCGAGCACGTCGCATGACGACGACTGTCGCCGGCGAGGGATGGCCGCGGGGCCGGGCGATCGCCATCGCCAAGCACGTCAACGCCGCGATGGTCGTCTTCGTCGTCCTCTACGCGGTCGTCGGCATTCTCCAGCCGTCCTACCTCGAGCCTGCGGGGTTGATGAACTTTCTGCGCCGCTCGGCGCCGCTCGCGATCCTCGCGTCGGGCCAACTGTTCGTTTTGGCGGCGGGCGGGTTCGATCTTTCCATGAGCGCCTTGGTGACGCTGACCGTGATCGGCGGATCGATGCTCGCCGACAACAATCCCGACAACACCTGGTGGACCATCGGCGCGCTCTATGGGATTGGATTGGCCGTCGGCGCCCTCAACGGGTTGATCGTGTCGTTTCTCAAGGTGCCGTCCATAATCGCGACGCTGGGCACGTTGCTGTGCGTCGATGGCGCGGCGATGATGTGGTCGGGTGGCTCGCCGCGCGGCTACTTGCCGGACAATTTCCGCGCGTTCGGCCGGCTCGTCCTGCACGACGTCCCGGTGATCGGAACCTTCCCCATCGCCGTCGGCGTTTTGATCGTTTTCACCCTGCTCGCCTGGTGGGGGTTGCACGTCACCGTGTTCGGTCAGCGCGTTTTCGCCGTCGGCGACAATCCTCGCGCCGCCGAACTCGCGGGCGTCAGGGTTTCCGCGACCCGCGTCGCCGCCTTCGTGATCTCGGCGCTGAGCGCCGTAACCGGCGGGATCATGCTCGGCGGCTTTGGCGGCGTTTCCGTCGGCGTCGGCTCGGGCCTCGCGCTGCAGGCCATCGCGGCCTGCGTGATTGGCGGCGTTCAATTGATGGGCGGCCGAGGCAGCGTCGTCGGCGCGGTCGCCGGCGCCTTCAGCCTGTTCGCGCTGTTCACGTTGCTCAATCTCGTCGGCCTGCCGCAATCGCTGCGGGATACGGCACAGGGGTTGATACTGATTTCGGCCGTGGCGTCGGGCGCTTGGCGCCTGCGTCACGCCGGATGAAAAGGGCGATCGCCCTCAATTCGCCGCCGGACGCGGCACGTCTAGGGAGAGACTGATGTATCGAATATCCATGGGTATCCTCGCCGCCGGCGCGGCGGTCGCATTCGCGACCGCGGCCGCGGCGCAGAACTTCGACGATCCGAAGGATTTCGCGTATGCTGAGGAATTGCTGAAGATGAAGCCGCAGGGACCCGAGGGAAAACCCTGGGAGCAGAACCTTGGCGGCAAGGAGGTCGACACATCCAAATACAAGAAGCCCGGCCCGTACCGGATCTGCTTTTCGAACGCTGGCGTCGACAATCCCTGGCGCGTCGTCGGCTGGACCGACATGCAGGCGCAAGTCGATAAGGACAAGGCCGACATCAAATCATTCAGCGCCGCCGACGCGGAAGGCAAGGACGACAAGCAGATTTCCGACATCAACTCGTTCGTGTCGGGAGACAGCTGCGATATCCTGATCGTCTCGCCCAACACCACGGCGGCGTTGACCCCAGCCGTCGAGGCGGCGTGCAAGAAGTTGCCAGTCGTGGTGTTCGACCGCGGCGTCCTGACGCAATGTCCGGTGACCTTCGTCAATCCGATCGGCGGCTACGGCTGGGGCATCCAGACCGCCAATTTCATCGCGGAGAAACTGCCCAAGGGCGGCAAAGTGCTGGGCCTCCGCATCCTGCCCGGCGTGGACGTCCTGGAGACGCGCTGGTCAGCGGCCAACCGCATCTTCAAGGAAAAGGGCATCAATGTCGTCGGCGCCGAATTCACCGGCGGCGACAATGCCAAGACCAAGTCGATCGTCGAGGACTATATCAGGCGCTTCGGCAAGATCGACGCGATCTGGATGGACGCGGGCGCCACGGCGGTCGCGGCGATCGAGGCGTTCGAGGACGCGGGCCAGCCCAACCCGATCATCACAGGCGAAGATCAGGAAGACTTTCTCGTCAAATGGCAGAAAGAAAAGCTGACCGCGTTCGCGCCGACCTACCCGACCTATCAGTGGCGTTCGGCGATCATTGCCTCTCTCAAAATATTGAAGGGCGAACCCGTGATCGGGCCGACCTGGAAGCTGCCGCAGCCAGACATCACCGAGGCGACGCTGGCGACCTACGTCGATCCCAAAATGCCGCCGCTGCACTATGCGATGTGCGGCTGCAAGGACTTGCCCGGCTATCCCCAGCGCTGGGGCGGCAAGCCCTGAGGGGAGCCGCCGGATGGATCGAGGGGCCCGGGACCGGGCCCCTCTTTTTTCGTCAGCGCCCGTCAGGAAACAGCACCCTGTCCGTCATTGCGCGTTCCGCGCCGGCCTCCCGCGCCATCTACCGTGTTTGACGTCTAGTACGAAGCCGTATCTATATTGGCGATAGCGACCCGTCAGCGCCGCGGGCAAAAAGTGACGATGATGTCAGATTTGATCTACACTATAGAGACGACCTCGCGGGATCCCCTGGTCGGCGGCTTTGCTCTCATGGTTGCTGGCGTGCTCATAAGTCGAATGCTGTTCAAGCAACGACCCATATGGCGGGCTGTTGCGCGGGTTATATTCCTGGTGCTTCTGACCATCCTGTTGTTGCGCGATGGGATTGTTCCTTATCAACCGATGCAACCGACCGGAGCGCCCTACCATGATACAATCGCGGGAACGCTGAAGATCGCTTGGTGGCTCTGGGCCGCGTGGTTTCTAGTCGGTTTCGTTCGAGCCGTCGTCATCTTCGAACGGCGACCGCTGGATGGCAAGCTCGTTCAAGATATCATCTCTGCCCTGATCTACCTGACGGCTGGTTTCGCCATCATCGATTATGTTTTCAATCTGCCCATACAAGGCTTGCTGGCGACATCTGGCGCAATCGCCATCATCTTAGGTCTCGCCCTGCAAAGCACGTTGAACGACGTTTTTTCAGGACTTGTACTCAGTCTCGGTCATCCCTACAGACCCGGAGATCAAGTCAAATTCGAGGGAGGAACGGAAGG
>DASXYQ010000090.1:0-2561 GCA_036502445.1 Roseiarcus sp.
ATGACGGGACGCGGCTCATTGGTCCGCCGCGAACTCAGTCGGTCGTGTCTCGTGCGCGAGCGCATCGAGCACAGCGTTGATCATACCGCTCTCCTCGGAGCCGAAGAAGGCGGCCGCGACGTCAACATATTCCGTGACCACTACCCGAGCCGGCACGTCCAAGCGGTTGCGCAATTCGTAAAACGCCGCGCGCAAGATCGCTCGCATGAGCGCTTCTACCCGGCGTAGCGGCCAGCCCTTGGCGAGCGTGTCGTCGAGTCCGCGGTCGATCGGCGTTTGATCGCGCAGCACACCAGACACAATGTCGCGGAAGAATGCAGGGTCCGCGGGCATATAGGCGTCGCCCTCGATCTCTTGCCCGATCCAGTGGGCCTCGAATTCGGCGAGGAGATCTTTGAGGCCCTTGCCGGTAATCTCCATTTGATAGAGCGCCTGGGAGGCGGCAAGCCGCGCCGCCGAGCGCTTGTCGGACCGTTTCATCGCCTGGCAAGCCGGCGAGCGAGATGGGCAAGGCCGATCGCGGCCCGCGCCGCATCGCCGCCTTTATCGCCGCGTTCAGGGTCGGCGCGCTCCTCGGCCTGCTCGATGGTCTCTGTCGTGAGGACGCCGTTGCCCAACGCCAACCGGCGATCGACCGACATCCCCATCAGCGCCCGCGCGGACTCGCCGGCGACGATCTCGAAATGAAAGGTTTCACCGCGAATGACGCAGCCAAGCGCGACCGCGCCGTCATAGGAGCGGCCTGCCGTTTTCGCTGCGTCGAGGGCGATCGCCATCCCCGCGGGGATTTCCAGTGCGCCCGCCACGCTGACAAGGTCGTAGGTCGCGCCTGCGGCTTCAATCGCGCGGACAGCGCCAGCCAACAGATCGGCGCCGATCGCGTCGTAATACCGCGCCTCAACAATGAGAAAGCGGCCGCCTTCGAAGCGAGGCACAGTTGCGGCGGCCCGACGCGGCTCGGCCATCGGTTCGATCTCTTGGGCTGTATCAGGGACGGCAAGTCCATAAAGGCCCGGGACGTCCGAGGCAAGGCTCACTCGCCCGAGCGCCAGCGTCCATAGCGCCAAGGTTGCGCCCAAGAGGCGTTCAGAGGAACCCGATCAGGCGGCGGATCATAGCCGGAGCCGCCCCAAGGATGACAGCGGCACACCCGCGCAAAGCCCATCCAAGAGCCCGCCCAAAGGCCGTGGCGCTCAATCGCCTCGTCCGCATAAGCGGAACAGGTCGGCAAGTACCGACACTCGCGGCCGATCAGGCCCGAAAACGTGAGCTGGTAGAACCGGATCAGCGCGTGGGCGGCGCGACGCGGCGCCCAAACCAGCGCGCTCATGTCATCGGCGCGGTCTCGCCAACCGGCTCGCCCGCGGCGATCTGAGCCAATGCGTCGCCGACCGCGTCAAACGTCAACAAGGTGGAGGCGTGCCTGGCCTTGTAATCTCGCACGGGCTCGAGCACGGCAAACTCGCCCCATTTGCCATCGGGTGGCGGGCCGTTCGCCTTCAGCATCCGCGTCATCCGGTCGCGCAGCGTGTTGAGCTCCTCGGCGGTCGCGCCAATGATATGACGAGCCATTAGCGACGATGACGCCTGACCAAGCGCGCACGCCTTCACGTCATGGGCGAAATCAACGACCCGCCCGTCCTTGACGCAAAGGTCGATCACCACGGTCGAACCGCACAGGCGCGAGTGCGCTTTCGCGCTGGCGTCCGGCTTCGCAAGTCGCCCGAGCCGCGGAATGTTGCCTGCGAGCTCGAGGATGCGCTGATTGTAGATCTCGTTGATCATCACGATCCTCAACATTTCCTATATAGGTCGCGAGAAAGCCGAAATCGAGGCCTCTAGGAAGCTGCGGATATAGGGCGACGCGCGACGAGAGATGGGGATGAATGAGAGCGCCGGATCAAGCGCTGACCGCGACGCGACGAGCGATCGTGAGGAAGGCGACGCGTTCAAGCCAAAGTTCGGCGCCGATGGGCTCGCCACTTGCGTCACGATCGACGCGTCGCGCGGCGACGTGCTCATGGTCGCTCACATGAACGAGGCCGCTTTGCGGGCGACGCTCGCGACCGGAATCGTGCACTACTGGTCGCGGTCGCGCGGGGCGCTGTGGCGCAAGGGGGACACGTCCGGCCAAACCCAGACGCTGGTCGAATTGCGCGTCGACTGCGACCAGGACGCCTTTCTGGCTTTCGTCAACGTAGGCGGCGACGGCGACGCCTGCCATACCGGCCGCCGATCGTGCTTCTATCGGCGGGTCGAGACGGAGGGCGAAACGCATCGGCTCACATTCATCGAACCTCAGAGCACGAACGCCTGATGGTCGGAGAGACGCATATGCGTTCCGCGGTTCGCCCGGATCGAACAAATTCACGTTAATTGTCTGGCGACTTCTGGCGCGCAAGCTTAGGTTTCTCGATGGAAGGCGAGCGGTGGAGCCATTTTCGGGTGGGTTGAGCGATGTTCAGGGCGGCTTATCGCAGGATCGACACTGACCCTGCGCCGGGTGGCGGGAAACGCCGCCGAGCGAAAGTCGGGCTCGTGCTCGGAGCCGGCGCGGCGCG
>DASXYQ010000091.1:0-4672 GCA_036502445.1 Roseiarcus sp.
CTGCGATTGGCGAGTCACTGAGTCACTTCCGAACTACTCAACATACCAATACGGTTCTATGTAGGGTTGAAGTGTTCAAGATCCGGCTCCTTCAAAGTAAAACGCCCGGCCAGCAACCGACGCGGAACACCGGGACGACAACGATGCCGAAACTGAGCGCCGGGATTGTGCTGTTCCGCCGTGCACCCACGGGCCTGGAGGTGATGCTCGTCCACCCAGGCGGCCCGTTCTGGGCGAAGAAAGATGAAGGCGCATGGTCGATCCCCAAAGGCCTTGCGGAGGACGGCGAAGACCTCCTCGCCGCCGCCAAGCGTGAGTTCCTCGAAGAGACGGGAATGACGGTCGCCGGCGAGTGTCTCGACCTTGGCTCGCACAAGCAGCCAGGCGGCAAGACGATCGTGGCCTGGGCGTGCGAGGGCGAGTTCGATCCGGCGTCGCTCAAGAGCAACACGTTCTCGCTCGAATGGCCGCCGCGCTCGGGACGAATGGCGGACTTCCCTGAGGTCGATCGAGCCGCGTGGTTTTCGATCGACGAGGCGCTCGTGAAGATAAACAAGGGGCAAAGGCTGATCATCGCGGCGCTGGAACCCTCGGTTGTTCGGTCCGGCGGCTAATAGGTTAGGGACAGAGCGACCAATCTGCGGCTTGCCATTCGCACGCGCTCGTGAAACACGCGCTGCCCGAGACTTTTTCGCAAAGCGGATCCGCGTATGGCGTTCTGGTTGGATATTGCCGCCTTTCTTCTCAAGGCCCTGATTATCGTCGCAGCGCTCGGCGGCTTGGCCGTCCTGATCGCCCGCCTCGCGCGGTCGAGCGAGCAGAAGGATCAGGAGATCAAAGTTCGCTCGCTTGACGAGCGCTACGACGATATGCGCGACGCCATGAACGGCGAGTTGCTTGACCGGAAGGAACTCAAGGCGCTCGCCAAAAGCCGTAAGAAGGAGGCCAAGGCCGCCGCCAAGACGCGGCGAGCTGAGGAGCCGGGAAAGCGCATCTTTGTCCTCACCTTCAAGGGCGACATGCGCGCGAGCGCGGTCAAGCGCCTCGGGGCGGAAATCGACGCCGTTCTCATCGCGGCCCGGCCCGAAACCGACGAAACGGTGATCCGGATCGAGAGCCCGGGCGGGACAGTGACCGGCTATGGCCTCGCGGCAGCCGAGATACTGCGTTTGCGCGACCGCAAGATCAAAGTGACCGCCTCGGTCGATCAGGTTGCGGCCAGCGGCGGTTACATGATGGCTTGCGCGGCGGACCGCATCGTCGCCGCGCCGTTTGCGATCGTCGGCTCGATCGGCGTTGTCGCGCCCGTGCCGAATCTTCATCGGCTTCTGAAGAAGAACGAGATCGACTTCGAGGAGATTACGGCCGGCGAGTTCAAGCGAACCGTCTCGGTTCTCGGCGAGATCACGCCCGCGGGCCGCGAACATTTCCGCGAGAAGCTCGACACGACTCACCAGGCCTTCAAGTCCCATGTCGCGGAATGCCGTCCGAAGGTGGACATCGACCGCGTCGCCAATGGCGATTATTGGTTGGCGCGCGAAGGGCTGGCTTTGGGTCTCGTCGACGAGATCTCGACTGGAGATGACCTACTGTTCCGCGCCCGCGACCGCGCGCGTCTCTATGAAGTCTCGACGGAAGCGCGGAAGACCCTGCTGCAACAGCTCCTGAGCGGCATTGGCGGCGCGGCGCAAAAAGCGGCGGATGCGGTCATCGCGAGGCTTGCTGCACGCTAATCGTCGTCCTCACTTAAGCTCGTAGCAATTGACGATCGTGCGCGGATTGCGGGTCACATCGTAAAGCACGCCGCACTGAACGAGCGCGTTCACGCCCGGATGGCGGAACAGGATGAGCGACGTGCGATTGTCGTAACCGCTCGCGTAGCCCGCGATCTCCCAACCTTCCGAGAGCAGCTGGCCAACCGCGAGCGGCGGCGCCTCGGCGGCGGCCAAGCTCGACGCCGTCAAGACCGTTGCAAGAGAAACGACTGAGCGCATACCACGATCTCCCAATGCCCCCGCGCCCTGTCTCGTTCTCTTTAGGCGCTACCTCTGGCTCGCTCAAATTCACCTTTTTGCGAGGTCGCTCGCGCTCTCTTGGACCGAACCGCGACTACGCCAATTAGCGGCGCGTCCCATCGTCCGCTATGTTGTCGCGCCCCGCCGCGTTGAGCGACGGGCGACTCTCGCCGCCGGAGACGAACCTCGCATGACGGACGTAAAAGAGAGGGTGGCGCCTGACGAGCGCGCCGAAGCCGGGCCGCCGCGAGAGCGGCCGACTGGAAGCGCGACGGCCGCCGCGACGATCGTGGGCCTGATCCTCGCCGGGATCGTGGGCCTCTCGATCTGGTATCTCGCGCGGCCTCAGCCGCTCATTGTCCAGGGCGAAGCCGATGCGACCCGGATCGATATCGCAGCGCGAGTCGATGGGCGGGTGGGCCAACGTCCTGTCGAGCGCGGCCAAAATGTCACGGCGGGGCAGTTGCTGTTCGAGATCGACAATCCGGAGCTCATCACCAAATGGCGTCAGGCCCAGGCCGGCGTTGACGTCGCCAAGGCCCAGCTCGCCAACATCCTCGTAGGCACGCGCGTGGAAGTGGTCGATCAGAAGAAGGCGGCTCTGGAAAGCGCCGAGGCCAACTTCCAGCTCGCCGACAAGACCTACGCCCGCATCAAGGACCTCGCCGGTACGGGCAATGCGCCGCTGCAACGCCTCGACGAGGTGACGAACTCGCGCGAAGTGGCGAAGCGAGAGCAGGATAGCGCGCAGCTCGCCTATAATCAGGCGGTGAACGGGGCGACCAAGGAAGAGCGTGAGATCGCTCAAACCAACGTGCTGAAAGCGCAGGCGAGCGTCGACACGATCAAAGCCAGCGTCGATGAGCTTACAGTCACGGCGCCCATCGCCTCGCAGGTCTATCAGATCGGGGCGGAGGTTGGAGAATATGTGTCTCCCGGGGCGCCGCTTCTTTCGTTGATCGACCTCAGCGACATCTGGCTCAGGTTCAATCTGCGCGAGGATCTGGTCAAAGGGCTCAAGGTCGGCGACCGGTTCAAGATGCGCGCGCCCGCGCTCGGCGACCAGGAGATCGAGGCGGAGATCAAGCTCGTCGAGACGCGCGGCGAATATGCCGGATGGCGGGCGACGCGGGCGACCGGCGATTTCGACTTAAGAACATTCGAAGTGCGCGCCTATCCCGTTTCGCCGCTTCCAGCGCTTCGGCCCGGCATGAGCGTGTACGCGGAATGGCCGACGGCTGAGCGCAAGTGAGGTCGCCTCCAAAACCAGGATTGCTTCTGGTCGCGACGCGCGAATTGCGCTGGATGCGGCGCGACGGCGTGGCGCTCATCTTGGCGCTGGTGGTTCCGGTCTTCGCCTTCGCCGTCCTGACCCTTACCTTCAGCAACGCGGTCATTCGCAATCTCCGAGTCGCCGTCGTCGACGCCGACCGCTCCGCAACTTCGCTGATCTATGTACAGTCGATCGCCTCCGCGCCGGGCGTCACCGTCGCCGAGCGATCGAGCGACATGAAAAGCGCCATGCAGGCGGTCCGGTCGGGCGACGCGATCGCCGCCGTCTACATCCCGGAGAACTTCGAGCGCGATCTCCTCGCCCGGAAGCGGCCGCAGGTGGTCTCACTGTACAACCGCCAATACTTCACCCCAGGCAACAACGCGGCCTCGGCGATATCGAGCGCCATTTCGGCGGCCACCGCTGCTTTGCCGCACGAGGGGGACGGCGGAGGGTACAAGCCGGGCGTTCTCGTCGCGGAACAATACGTTCTATCGAACCCGGCGTTGAACTTCGCCCAGTTCCTGCTGCGGGCGGTCCTGCCGACTGTGCTGCACATCGTCACGGCGATTGCCGGCGGCTATGCGGTCGGCTCCGAATTTTCCCAGCGCAGCAAGCGCGCCTGGATGCGCGCAGCCGGCGGGCGGCCATTGGTCGCGCTCATAGGCAAGTTCCTGCCCCTATTTGGCATCTTCCTCATCATGATGGTGGTGGACGCCGCCATCATCCACGTCCTCTACGGGGTCTCCTTCCGGGGCGATCCGTTGCTGGTCGCGGCGGCGGCCTGCCTCCTGCTCATCGGCTATCTTTCGTTCGGCGCTTTGCTGGTTCTGCTGACCCAGGCGCTCCCGACTGGCCTCAGCCTGATCGCGATATTCTGCAATCCGGCGTTCGGCTTCGCCGGCGTCGGGTTTCCGGTGGCGGCGATGGGAGCCTTTCCCCAAGCCTGGGGCTCGATTTTGCCGCTGCGCTGGTATCTGCAAGTTCTGTTCGATCAGGCGGCGCGCGGCGTGCCGACCTCGGACTCGGTCAAACCTTTCCTGATCCTCGCCGCCCTCGCCTGCCTTTATTTCGCGCTCGCCTGGGCGAGACTGCGCGCCATCGCCAACGCGCCGCCAAAACGTGAGGAAACGCCCGTGATCCGCCTGCGATACGGGCGAGGCGTGGCGATCGCGATGAGCAATGAAGCCCAGCGCATTCTCGGCGACCGCGGGATCCTTGGCCTCATCGTGCTCGCGCCCCTCGCTTATGGCGCGCTCTATCCGAAGCCCTATCTTGGACAGGTTATTCGCAGCCTGCCGATCGCCGTCGTCGATCAGGATCAGACGGAGCTCAGCCGTGACCTCGTGCAGACCCTAAACGCGGACGAGGCGATCACGGTGAA
>DASXYQ010000092.1:0-12444 GCA_036502445.1 Roseiarcus sp.
TCGCCAAGGCGCTCGTCTACAAGGGGGTCACGCTTGGCGCGCTCGGGCGCAGCGACGACGCGATCGCGGTCTACGACGACGTCCTCGCCTGCTTCGGCGCAGCGACCGAATTGCCCCTGCGCGAACAAGTCGCCAACGCGCTCGTCAACAAGGGGGTCAGGCTTGGCGCGCTCGGGCGCAGCGACGACGCGATCGCGGTCTATGACGACGTCCTCGCCCGCTTCGGCGCGGCGACCGAATTGCCCCTGCGCGAACTAGTCGCGTCTGCAGAAACACGTAAACGAGATTTGCAAAAATCACGCTCTGCTTGATTTTTGAACTTTCCTGAGGGATGAACCGCTGCAGTCAGATGCAAATAACATCTATACGGTATGCGTTTGTTTCTTGTCGGCGCAGTGCAACCATCCACCCGTCCGCCAGACTGTCCTCGGACGCGTTCGCATCTCGGCGCCGGTCCCGTCAGGCTCGCATACCCAAGTCCAGCGTCCACGTCTGACCGATCAGATCATGCCCGAACGAATGATGCGGGCTTTCCTCCTCGAGGACAAACCGCGCGGCTTGGTAGATGCGGCGCGCGGAGACGAGGATGTCGTTGGTCCACAATGTGACCTTGGCGTAACCGAGTTCGAGCGCGCGCCGCAGGCATGCGTCAACCAGCTGGCGCCCGATTCCGAGCCCGCGCGCGCTCGGCTCGACGTAGAGCAGCCTGAGCTTGCCCACGGCGGGATCGTCGCTCTTCATCAGGAACACCGAGCCGACGATCGCGCCGTCGCGCTCGGCGATCCAGGAGTCTTCCCGCTTGTCGTCGAAATGGACGATGAATTTGGAGAGAATTTCGCAGACTAGCCCCTCGAAGGTCCAGTCCCAGCCGTATTCCCTGGCGTACAAGAGCATCTGGCGGTGCGCGATGAAGCCGAGGTCGCCGGGCGCGGGCTTGCGAAATCGAACGCCGGCGTCGAGCGATCGCTCAGCGCCGAGAACGGACTGGACCTCGCGCATGGCGGCGACAAGAAGTGGGCGGGCGTCCGGTTCGATCTTGCGGAGAATCGCTTCCATTTGGTCGCGCGCGCCTCGATCGAGCGCCGCGAAGGTTGTTCGCCCCGAATCCGTCAGGAAGAGCAGCCTCCGTTTTGCATGTTCCGGGCTCGCGTGCGATCGTACATAATCCCGCCGGCCAAGTCGGACTAGGATACGACTGACCTGCGCCTTATCCATTGCCAGCGCGCGGGATAGGTCGGCGGCGGTCTGACCGTCGCGTTGTGCGAGCTCATAGACGACCCGCGCCTCGGCGAGCGTGAGATCACTTTCAGGAAGATGCGGCTCCAGCAGCCCGATTTCGCGGGTGTAGAACCGATTGAAGCCCCGCAATTCGTCGACGAAATCCATCGGCGCCTCGTGTGTTGTCTTTGACAACACATAGCGGGCGGCGCGCCTCCCGTAAATCCCGGGATGCCGGCTCGGCGCTACCGTCTAAGGTTCGTCATGTACGGGTTGATCCGCGCATCCTTTGCCGGGCCGTGCTCGAGGCCGGGCATGACGCGCGGCCGCCCTGGCTCGATTGCTTCTTGCCGTCCCGGCTGTCGCCGCCTCCCAGCCGGGGTTCAGCAATCCGATTTGACCGTGCGCCTGCCGTTATGGCCGTCCTCACTTCTTGGTCGGCCAACGGCGATACGCCTGAGCTAGCTAGACACGCTTTCGAGATTGGCGTGCATTTTTCTTCCTGAAGGGCAAATTTGTCGCCATCGTGCGTTTTTCGCCAACTACGGGATCGCGTCGCAATGGCGTTCCGATTTTTCGGTCGATCTGATCTGAAGGAAGCCCGTCGCCAGCCCCGAACCTGATCATCGCGCCGAGGAGCAAGCCCAGCGGGACACTGACGGCGGTCCAAATGAGCAAAAAATAGATTACGGCTTGAAACGATGGCACCTTCGCGCCTCCGACCCTATTCAAAGGCCCGACCTCGCCCCGAGGCCGCTTCAGACATTATCGATATACGACAAGAGTCCGAAGGCTGCAATCAAAAGTTGCATGTAGACACAACCCATGCGCGCGCAATAATCGCAATCTCCCCGTTGATTCGTTTCAAGTGACCGACTCGTTCGCAGCCGACGCCGGACCGCTACTGCCGAAGCGCTCGATATCGCTGCGACTGCGCATGTCGCGGATCCTGTCGATGAAGAAACAACCGCGTTCGCGCGAATCCGTCGGTACGCCGCGACCGACAGTCCCGACGCGGCGATGGCGGCCGACGCGTCGTCTCAGTTCACCCGAAGCCGCCGACGACCCGTTGATTCTGATCGATCAAGGCGCCCGTCATCGGGCCCGCGGCGTCGCTGAGGAGGAACACCGCCAGATTTCCGACCTCCTCGGGCGAGAGCAGCCTGCCGAAGGGCTGCGAGCTGCTGGCGCGCTCGAGCCAGCTCTCGCCGTGACCGAGCTTGACCGCCTGCATCTGCCGCTCGGCGGGCGTATCGGTCCATCCCAGCAGAATGCCATTCACGCGGATCCGATCCGCGGCATGGGCGTTGGCGACGTTTTTCGTCAACACCGCGAGCGCGCCCTTCGAGGCCGAATAGATCGCGAGCAAGGGGTCGCCGCAATGGACGTTCACGGAGAGGACGTTCACGATCGCGCCTGGCGATTTCCGCTTGCGCATGTCCTCGACGCAATGCTGCATGAGGAAGAACGGCGCGCGGGCATTGACGGCGAACATCCGGTCCCAGAACTCCCGGGCGCCGGTGAGGAGCGAGGCGCGATCGGTCAGCGCGGCCGCGTTGACGAGCGCGTCGACGCGGCCGAAACGTTCTAAACAGGCGGAGACAATCGCTTCCGGGGCCTCGGCGTCGGTCAAGTCCGCGGGGACGAAGGAACTCTTCACTCCCGACGCGGCGATTTCGTCGGCTACGGCTCTGCCGCGTCCAGCGTCGCGGCCCGTGATCATCACCGCCGCGGCGCCGCTCTCCGCCGCGATGCGGGCAGTCGCTTCGCCCACGCCTTGCGTAGAGCCGGTCACGATGATCACCTTACCTTCGAGACGTATGTTCATGCGATCTTCCTTGCCTCGCGGCAGATTGCGCGACGAAACAATTCCGCCGCGACCCGGTCAGGGCATGGCCGCTCGCCCGAGGTGCTGTCAACGCGGGCTTGGGCCTTTCAGCAAACAAGCGCCCTCTACGCCACAGCTTCACACAATGCTCGACTTGCAGAGCTGGATCGCGCTGCCAATCGCCCATGAGGAGATTGCGCCGTCTTTTCGGGACTTCAGCGCCGAGGCTCTTCCCGTCGTCGAGGACGGCGGTCTGCGTGCGCGCATCGTCGCCGGTTCCGCCTTCGGAAAGAGCGCGCCTGTCGGGATGCTGTCGGAATGGTTGTATGTCGAGGTTGCGCTGGAATCCGGCGCCGCGGCGCCGCTCGACCCGGACTACCAGGAGCGCGCGATCTACGTCGTCGAGGGCGAAATCGAGATTTACGCCGATTTGTTTGGAGGACCGCGCCTGCTCGTCTTCAGACCCGGCGACCGCATCACTTGACCGCTCGGCGCCCCTCGCGTGTGACGTTTCTAGGTGGAGCCGCGATGGAGGGAGCCCGTCATATCTGGTGGCACTTCGTATCCTCGAGCACGGATGGAACGAGCCAAAGAGGACTGGAAGGCCGGCTGCTTCGACCCAGTTTTCCCCAGGAGACGTAGTTCATCCCGCTGTCGGAGTGAGGGTCGCCGCCCTTCAGGGCCACGGGCATTCGAACCGGTAGTCCCTAGGCCATCCCTAGACCCCGTGCGCCTTCAGCCACGCCGTTGCCTCCTTCCACGACGCCTCGGCGTCGGCTTTCACGTAGCTCGGACGATAGTCCGCGTAAAAGGCGTGGCCGGCATCGTCGTAGACGATGATCTTAGAGCCGCCGGGGTCGGCGAGTTTTTTCTGCATCGCGGCGACCTGATCATGGGCAATGCCCTTGTCCATGCCGCCGTAGAGGCCGAGCACGGGGACCTTCAACTCGTCGACGATGTCGGGCGGATTCTTCGGCCGAAGTTCGCTCGTCTTGCCAGCGAGCGGTCCGTACCACGCAACGCCCGCCTTTAGGCTGGGATTATGCGCCGCATAGAGCCACGTCTGCCGTCCGCCCCAGCAAAATCCGGTTACGGCGGCGCGGTCCAGGTCGGCCGAACCGCTCGCCTTGGCGAAGGCGATCGTCGCGTCGAGATCGCTCAGAACCTCCGCGTCGGGTTTCTTGGCTACGATGTCGGCCATCAGCTTCTGCATGTCCTTTTCGGCCGCCGCGGCGCCCTGTCGCGCGAATAGTTCCGGCGCGATCGCGTAATAGCCGAGCTTGGCCCAGCGCCGACAGACATCCTTGATGTGCTCGTGAACGCCGAAAACCTCGTGGATCACCAGCACGGTCGGAAACTTTCCGTCGCCGTCCGGCATCGCGCGATAGGCGGGGATGTCGACGTCGCCCGCCGAAAAATTCACCTCGCCGGCGATCAGGCCTTCGGTGGGCGTCGCGATCGTCTGGCCGAACACCGGCGAGACTGCCGCGCAGAAGCCGACGCTCAGGCTCCCCTTGACCCACACGCGGCGATCGACTCGAGGCGGGGCGAACGCGTCTGACATCGGATCGGCTCCTGCAAAACCAACGTATATTTCCGCAATGTAACTGCGCCGGCAACTCAATTCGCCGTGTCATCGCTTCTCGCCTTCGCGTCGCGAACTTGACGCCGCTCGGTGCGCTTGCCACCTTGCCGAGCGTAGGTTGTAGTCAGCCTTCTGGAGCGCGACGATGTTCAAGCACATCCTGATCCCGACCGACGGGTCGGACCTGTCGCGGAAGGCGTTGCTCTATGGCGTGGAATTGGCCAGGGAGTCGAACGCCAAAGTGACCGCGTTGACGATTCGCGAGCCCTACACGGTCACCGCGGTGGACACTTTCACCCTTGTCGGTTCGCAGGAAGAGTTCGAGATGACCAGCCGGGAGATCGCGGACCGCGCGCTCGAGCAGGCCGAGATGGCGGGCGAAGCCGCCGGGGTGGCCATCGATCCCGTGCAAGAAGTCCATGATCAGCCGTACCGCGCGATCATCGATTGCGCGGTCGCCAACCGCTGCGATCTCATCGTCATGGCTTCGCACGGGCGCCGGGGCGTGTCCGCGCTATTGCTCGGCAGCGTAACTACCAAGGTGCTCACCCACAGCAAGATTCCGGTTCTGGTCTACCGCTGAGGCAGCAGGTCGCCGGGTCTCCCCTCCGCGTGACCTCTCGCCGCAAGCGGCGGGGAGGGGAATCATCTTCACGATTGTTCGCTCATGGCCATTCATTTTTCTGAAACAGAGATGTCCGCGCGCAAGGCTCGGCTGCTCGCCGCGATGGCGGCCGAACGGCTCGACGGCCTGCTGCTGTTCGCGCAGGAGAGCGACTATTGGCTGACCGGCTATGACAGTTTCGGCTTCTGCTTCTTCCAATGCCTCTACGTCGGAGCCGACGGGCGCGTGGCGCTGCTGACGCGTTCGCCCGATCTCAGGCAAGCCCGCCATACCTCCAACATCGAGGACATCCGCATCTGGAAGGATGGCGCCGGCGCGGACCCGACGCGGGATTTGCGCGCCATGCTCGACGATCTCGGCGCGCGCGGGCGCCTCGGCGTGGAATTCGACAGCTACGGTCTCACGCATTTCCAGGGACGTCGGCTCGAGGCGACGCTGGCGGGCCGCGCAACCCTCCTCGACGCCTCCCGCCTCCTGCCCGGCTTGCGAGTGACCAAATCGGCGGAGGAACTCGTTTGGGTCCGCGAGGCCGCACGGCTTTCCGACCTCGCCGACCGCGCGGCGATCGAAACGACGCGGGCCGGGGCCGACGAGGGGGAGATTCTCGCTGCGATGCATCATGCGATCTTCGCTGCCGGCGGGGACTATCCCGCCAACGAATTCATCATCGGCTCGGGCCCCGACGCGCTGCTCTGCCGCTACAAGAGCGGCCGGCGCCGATTGGCGGCCGACGATCAGCTGACTTTGGAATTCGCCGGGGTCAGCCATCATTACCACGCCGCGATCATGCGAACTTATGTGATCGGCCGCGAGAAGCCGTTGCATCGCGCCTATCACACCGCCGCGCGGGAGGCGCTGGAGGCCTGCGCCGCCGAGTTGCGGCCGGGGCGCGCGGCAGGCGACGTGTTCGCGGCGCATGCGCGCGTTCTCGACTCGCACGGCCTGGCGCCGCATCGGCTGAATGCCTGCGGTTATTCGCTCGGCGCCAGATTCACCCCGTCCTGGATGGACGCTCCCATGTTTTACGAGGCCAATCCTTTCGAACTCGCCGCCGACCAGGTCTATTTCCTCCACATGATCTTGATGGACAGTGACAGCCAGACCGCGCTCTGCCTGGGCCGAACTTATCTCGTCGGCGCGGATGGCGCCGAATCGTTGAACGCGGACGATCTGGACCTCGTTCGAAAATAAGGTTACCAGAGCCTTAACGGGGCGCTGGTCCCCGCTGAGGAGCGGGTTGGTGGGGCGGCGGCAGGCGACGAGCGGTGGGGTTTTCGCGCGGGCATTCGCGCCTGTGTGCGCTCTCGGCATCTCGCTCGGGCTCGCCGCGTGCGTCGAAGCGGCGAACGACGTGGCGGCGCCGCTGGCGCATCGGCAGATCGAGCGGCGCGAGGGCGTCAGTCTGGCGCCCGCCACCGTCGCGATCGTCTCGGTCCAGGGCGCGCCCGAAGCCGTGGCCGCGAGTTTTTCGCAGGAGCTGGCGCGTGAAGCCAAGGCGCGGGAGATAGTGGTCGTCGAGCCGAGAAGGGCGCGCTATCTCGTGCGAGGCTATCTCTCCGCGACGATGACCGCCGACGGCGCAACGTTCGAATACGTCTGGGATGTGTTCGGGCCCGATAAACAACGCGCGCAGCGGCTCAACGACGTGATTTCGGTCAAGGGCGCGGGCGATGACGCCTGGTCGATCGCGGGCGAGGCGACGTTGACCAGCGCTGCCGCCGAGATCGCCGACGATCTCGCGGCGTTCCTCTCCAACACGCCGGACGCCAAGCCGATTCCCGCGGTCGCCGGCGCCAGCGAGCCCGCCGCGACCGCGACGGCGATGGGCTATACGGCTATCCATTGAGGGCTGAAGCCCCTCTCCCGCTCTCGCGCGAGAAAGTTGGGGTGTACGGCCCTCATCAGGCGCGATAGTCCGCGAAGGACAGGCGTCCTTCGACCCCTGTGGAGCGCCCTCCTCCCGCGAGAGCGGTAGAAGGGGACGCCAAGGGCTGTTGGAAAGCCTTTGGCGGCGGGCGCGTCATCGAAGCGTCGTATTGTTCCTGCTCCGCGGCGCTGCTATGACCTGCCGCGTTCCCGTGCGTTCGGAGCCGAGGTATGCAAGGCAAGATGAAGATCCTGGCCGGCAATTCGAACGCGCCGCTGGCCGAGGCGATCGCCGCCCATATCGGCGAGCCGCTGACGCGCTGTAGCGTCCGCCGGTTCGCCGACCTCGAAATCTTCGTCGAAGTCCTCGAGAACGTGCGCGGGCGCGACACTTTCATCATTCAATCGACATCCTATCCGACGAACGACAATCTCATGGAGCTGCTGATCATGATCGACGCGCTTCGCCGCGCGTCGGCGCAGCGCATCACCGCCGTCATCCCTTATTTCGGCTACGCCCGACAGGACCGGAAGATGGGTCCGCGCTCGCCGATCTCCGCCAAGCTCGTCGCCAATCTGATCACTCGGGCGGGCGCCGACCGCGTTCTCACAGTCGATCTGCACGCCGGGCAGATTCAAGGGTTTTTCGACATTCCGACCGACAATCTGTTCGCGGCGCCGACGATGGTGCGCGACATCAAGGAGCGGGGGCCGACCTCCAACGTCATGGTCGTTTCGCCCGACGTCGGCGGCGTCGTGCGCGCCCGCGCGCTGGCCAAGCGCCTCGATGCGCCGCTCGCCATCGTCGACAAGCGGCGCGAGCGGGCGGGCGAATCCGAAGTGATGAACATCATCGGCGACGTCGGGGGACGCCATTGCGTGCTGATCGACGACATCGTCGATTCCGGCGGCACCTTGTGCAACGCGGCCGAAGCCCTGTTCACGCAAGGCGCCGCGAGCGTCTCCGCCTACATTACCCACGGCGTGCTCTCGGGTGGCGCGGTGGCGCGGATCGCCGGCTCGAGGCTGAAGGAACTGGTGATCACCGATTCGATCGCCCCGGCCGAACCGGTTCGCGTGGCGCGCAACATTCGCGTCATGTCGATCGCGACGCTGATTGGCGAGGCGATCGCCCGAATCGCCAAGGAAGAGAGCGTCTCGGTCCTTTTCGACTGAAGCGGCTGGAATTGCGTCATTTCCGCGAGTTGCGCGCCTTGACTCTATCCCGGTCGTCGGCAGTATGGTTGACCATTCGGTCAAGAGATCTCGACGAGCCAGAATCTCGCCGCGCTCGCGGCCTGGAAGAGCGTCGGGCAATTCGACGGTAACTTGTCCACGAGGGAGTTTTGCATGCCCGGTCGCAAATTCACGCTTCTTTCGTCAGCCTTCGCCGCGGCGCTGCTGGCCACGACCGCCGCCTTCGCAGCCGACGTCAAGCCGGCCGTCGTCTACGATCTCGGCGGCAAGTTCGACAAGTCCTTCAACGAAGGCGTCTTCAACGGCGCGACGAAGTTCAAAAAGGAGTCCGGCGTCGACTTCCGCGACATCGAAATCCAGAGCGACGCGCAGCGCGAGCAGGTGCTGCGCAAATTCGCCAAGGATGGCTTCTCGCCGATCATGACCGTCGGCTTCGCCTGGGCGACCGCCCTCGACAAGGTCGCCGGCGAATTCCCCGAAACCAAGTTCGGCATCATCGACATGGTGGTGAACAAACCGAACGTACAGTCGATCGTGTTCAAGGAGCACGAGGGCTCCTTCTTGGTCGGGGTGATCGCCGCCAAGACTTCGAAGACCGGCAAGGTGGGCTTCGTCGGCGGCATGGACATCCCGCTGATCTCGAAGTTCGGCTGCGGTTACGCTCAGGGCGTCAAATATGTAAACGGCAAGGACGACGTCTTTGCAAATATGACCGGAACGGATTTTCACGCTTGGAACGACCCGGTCAAGGGCGGAGAACTCGCGAAGTCACAGATCGATCGTGGCGCGGACATCATCTACGCCGCCGCGGGCGCGACAGGCCAGGGCGTGCTGAAGGCCGCCGCGGACGCCGGCAAACTCGGCATCGGCGTCGATTCGAATCAAGACAATCTCTTTCCCGGCAAGGTTCTGACCTCGATGCTGAAGCACGTCGACGTCGCGACCTACAAGTCCTTCATGGACGCCAAGAACGGGACCTGGAAGCCCGGCGTCCAGGCGCTCGGCCTGAAAGAAGGCGGCGTCGATTACGCGGTCGACGAATGGAACAAGAGCGTGTTGACGCCGGAAGCCAAGGCCGCGGCCGACGCCGCCAAGGCGGACATCATCTCCGGCAAGATCCAGGTGCATGATTATACGTCCGACAGCAAGTGCCCGGAGTGATCGCGACGTTTCGCTGAATGAACATCATGGCCGGGGTCCTCCCTGCCCAAAATCCTCGGGGCCGGCGGCGTAGTCACCGGCCGTCATGCCTGGCCTCGAGCCGGGCATCGAGGCGGCGCCCTAAGGGACTATCACCCGAATTTCGGCCCTGGTTGCACGGGGCGAGCCCGTGCATGACGGGGCTGAGAACTGGGCATCCACATTTGGGCGGCGGTTGAGCGAAAGATTGGTCTGCTTCGTACACATGTCGTCGCTGGGGGCCTGCGCGTGTCAACTCGAGCCAGCCTATCCGCGCCCGCGATCGAGTTGGTCGGCATCGACAAGAGCTTCGGCCCCGTCCGCGCGAACAAGAACGTCAATCTCGTAGTCGAACGCGGAATCATTCACGGCATCGTCGGCGAGAACGGCGCCGGCAAATCGACTTTGATGTCGATCCTCTACGGCTTCTACGAAGCGGACGCCGGGGAGATCCACGTCAACGGCGAACCCGTGCGCATCCGGTCCCCGAAGGAGGCGATCAGCCACGGCATCGGCATGGTGCACCAGCATTTCATGCTGGTGCCGCCGCTCAGCGTGCTCGAAAATGTCATGCTCGGCGCCGAGGGCGGCGCTTTGCTCGCCGGCGGCGCGGCGGCGATACGCACGAAACTCGCACATCTGGAGAAGGAATACGCGCTCGAGGTCGATCCCGACGCGATCGTTGGCGAACTGTCGGTCGGGCTGCAGCAGCGCGTGGAAATCCTCAAGGCGCTCGTGCGCGGCGCTGAAATCCTGGTGCTCGACGAGCCGACCGCGGTGCTCACGCCGTCCGAAGCGGACCAGCTGTTCGCAATGTTGCGGGTGCTGAAATCGCAGAACAAGACGATCATCTTCATCACTCACAAGCTGCGCGAGATCATGAGCCTGACGGATCGCGTCTCGGTGATGCGGCGCGGCGAGATGGTCGCGACTTTCGAGACCGCCGCGACCTCTCCGCCCGAACTCGCCGACGCGATGGTCGGCCGCAAGGTCATTCTCAAGGTCGAAAAGGGCGCCGCCCATCCCGGCAAGATCGTATTGGAGGCGCGAGGGTTGACCGTGCGCGACGATCGTGGCGTGACCCGCGTCGAGGATGTCTCGTTCGTGCTGCGCCAGGGCGAGATCGTCGGCGTCGCCGGCGTCGCCGGCAATGGCCAGTCCGAACTGCTGGAGGCGCTTTCGGGCATCCGGCCGCCCGCGGCCGGCGAGATTCTCGTGGACGGCGCGGTCCCGATCGGAATGAAAGCCAATCCCAAAGGGATGCGCGCGCTCGGCGTCGGACACGTGCCCGAGGATCGCCATCGCATGGGCCTCGTGATGCCGTTCGAGGCCTGCGAGAGCGCAATGCTCGGCTTTCATGAGGAGCCGGTCTATGGAAAGGGCGTGCTGTTCGACCGAAGGGCGATCGTCGCGGACGAGGCGGCGAAGATGGAGTCCTACGACATCCGCCCGCGCGCGCCGCTGCTCAAGACCGCCAATTTCTCCGGCGGCAACCAGCAGAAGATCGTGCTCGCGCGCGAGATCGACCGCAATCCCGCCGTCATCCTGGTGGGACAGCCGACGCGCGGCGTCGATATCGGCGCGATAGAATTCATCCATAAGCGCATCATCGCGCTGCGCGACGCGGGCAAGGCGGTGCTGCTGGTTTCCGTCGAGCTCGACGAGATTTTCGCGCTGTCCGACCGAATCCTCGTGCTCTGCGCTGGCCGCATCACCGGAGAGCGACGCCCCGAGGCGACCAACGCCCAGGACCTTGGCCTCTTGATGGCCGGCGTCAGCGAGCGCGCGGCATGAGCCCGTCAGCCGAAAGAAACGAGCCGCGACCCTTCCCCCCCCTTGTGGGGGAGGGCCGGGGTGGGGGGTCGCGCTGTGATTGCGAGGGTGGGCGGAAGCGGCTCTCACTCGACGGCCGCGTGGGTTCCCCCCTCCCCGGCCCGAGATACCCGCGCGACGGGCGGGGCTAGGGAGAGGAGCGGGTCGTGCTTGACCGGTTGACGACGATCGCGCGCAAGTTGAGAAAGGACGCCACCAATGCGGAGCGCAACCTCTGGCAGGGACTCCGGCGCGAGCAAGTCGAGGGATTCAAGTTTCGACGCCAAGTCGTGCTGAGCGGCTTCATCGTCGATTTCGCATGCTACGAGGCGCGGCTCGTCGTCGAGGTCGATGGCGCGACGCACTCGACAGACGCGGAAATCACTCGCGACGCAACGCGCGATGCGGTGGTGCGCGCGCAAGGATACGCGATCCTGCGTTTCACGAACGACGAGGTCTACCACAATTTGGATGGCGTGTTGGAAACCGTCCGATTGAAACTCATCGCCTTGCGCCCGCCTGTCGAAGCCGAGACTTTCGACGGCGGCGCGGCCCCCCTCGCTCACTCTCCCCCACAAGGGGGGAGGGAACGCCCGCGCGGCGGGGCGGGGTTATGAGCACGCCCCTTCGCGCCTTGCCCGCCTGGGCGGACGTCGCGCTGATCCCGCTGCTCAACGTGGCGGCGGCCTTCTTCATTTCCGGCCTCGTCGTGCTCGCGATCGGCGAGAATCCGCTCGAAGCCGTCCAGATCTTGCTCGCGGGCGCGCTCGGGGATCTCGAGGGGCTCGGCTTCACGCTCTATTACGCCACCAGTTTCATCTTCACTGGCCTCGCGGTCGCGATCTGTTTCCATGCCGGCCTGTTCAACATCGGCGTCGAGGGCCAGGCCTATGTCGCTGGGCTCGGCGCCGCTCTGGCCTCGCTCTACCTCGGCTTCCTGCCCGGCTACAGCCTCGTGATCGTCGCGATCGCCGCGGCGGCGCTGTTCGGCGCCGCCTTCGCCGCCATCCCCGGCTATCTGCAGGCCAAGCGCGACAGCCATATCGTCATCACGACGATCATGTTCAATTACATCGCCTCGGCGCTGATGGGTTATTTGCTGGTCGACGTGCTGCGCACGCCGGGCCAGATGAA
>DASXYQ010000093.1:0-1752 GCA_036502445.1 Roseiarcus sp.
CGCGCTCGCCCTTGTCGCCGCGGGGCGATCACGAACGGACTCGAAGCTCCACGTCCCCATGCCCGGCGGCGCTGTCAGCGTGACGGTCGTCGGCACGGTTTTCTATGACAAGACGGGAGCGCGCCTCAATGGCTGATTCCGCGCTTCAAGTCCGCTCCCCGCTCGAAGGTTTTGCCTTTCCTGCGGGACCCCGATTCACGTTATCGGAAGCAGCGCCGGCCGCGCGCTTCATTTTGCGCGGGAGCGAGGCGGTGCGCGTCTCCTGCGGCATGGCGTTCGGCGCCGAGTTGCCTTCGCAACTGGGCTCAGCGGGCCGAGGGGAGAGCCGCGCGGCTTTATGGCTCGGCCCCGACGAATGGCTCCTGATCGCGGACGGCGCCGACGCCGCCGATATCGGGGCCATGCTCGAGTCGGTGCTCGAGGGAACCGCGCATAGTCTGGTCGATGTTTCGCATCGCCAGACCGGCCTCGCCGCCAGCGGCCCAGCGGCGGCGCGCGTGCTCAATGCCGGCTGCCCGCTCGATCTCGACCTCACAGCCTTTCCGGTCGGCTTCGCGACCCGCACCCTGTGCGACAAAGTGGAGATCGTGCTGTGGCGCCGCGCCGAGACGACCTTCCATGTCGAAATCTGGCGATCGTTCGCGCCCTATCTCGCGGGCTCGCTCGCAGAGGCCGCGCGCGGCGCGCCGGAGTGGTAGTTGACCTGGACCCTCAGGCCTTGGCCGCGGGGACGACCGAACCTGTCGCGCCCTGGCGAAATTGGTTGACGGTGATCTTGGCCACTTCGGCTGCCAGAATCCCGCCCGCTGGATCACGGCCCATCGCCTGCAGCGTCTCTGCCACCCAGCCCGGCGAGACGGCGTTGACCCGAATGGAAATCGTCGGCTCGGCGGCGACCGCGCGAACGAATGCGTCGACGGCAGAATTGACGGTGGTGATGATCGCGCTTCCCGGCGCGGGATATTGCGACGCCAGACCAGTCGTGAGCGTGATCGCGCCGCCCGGGCGGACGGACTTCAGGCCATAGCGGACGACGTTGATCTGACCCAACAATTTGTTGGCGAGGGAGAACGTCCAGTCCTCGTCGGTCAGTTCAGCCCATGGCTTGAAGCGCGCGGCGCCGCCCGTGCAGATAATTCCGTCGACCATCCCGATCCGAGCAAACAGCGCCGCGATCGATTTCGGATCCGAGATGTCGACGCGTTCGTCCGAGCTGCGCGAGGCACGGATGCATTCGCTTTCACCCAGCGTCTTGACGATTTCTTTGCCGATCAGCCCGGCGGCCCCAATGACCAATATTTTGCCCAAAGAACTCTCCTCAACGTGGTTCGCCGCAAGGATGAAGAGCCTTGCGGTCAATCTCAGGCGTCAGCCGCGCTGAGCCTTGTCGCGCGCGTTCAACGCCTGGATCGCGTCGCGCGCCGCTTTCCATTCCGTGTCGCCCCAATGGCGCAATTCATAGAAATTGCCTCCGGTCGCCATCGCGTCTGCGCCGTCCATTGTGATCGTCTCGCCGTTCAGCCACTCGCAGCCGTCCGACATCAGGAACGTCGCGAGATTCTGCAATTCCTCCATCCGGCCGACGCGCCCCATCGGATTACGCGCGGCGGACGCCCCAGGCTCGACGCCGGGCATAAGGCGCTTGCTCATGCCCTCAGTCGGGTTCTCGCCCGGCGCGATGGCGTTGAGGCGAATGCCGTAGCGCGCCCATTCCTGCGCCAGCGACATGGTCTTCGCCTGGATCGCCGATTT
>DASXYQ010000094.1:0-2847 GCA_036502445.1 Roseiarcus sp.
AGGGCGATACGAGATTGACCTGTTCGATTATGACGGTCCATTTGGCGAAGACGGCGGCGGCCGGGGCGCCCGCGGCCGGGGTGCCCGCGGTCAAAGTCGCCGACGCGGGCCCCGCGTCCGCCGCCGAATCGAGCAGCGTCAGCCATCTGGACTGCGCCGGTCCCGTCACTGTCCTGTCGAAGACCCAGACGGCGACTGGCGACAGCGCCGCCTATGACAAGCCCCAGAACAAGATTTGGATAATCGGCCACGTCACGCTGAGCGACAGGGGCAACATCACCAAGGGCGACAAGCTGACCTACGATTTGAACTCGGGTCAGGCGACGGTCGACACCGGCGGGACCAGCGGCCGCGTCAAGGGCCTGTTTCTGCCGGGCTCCACGGACGGCGCTGCCGCCGCCAAGCCCAAGGCGTCGAACTGAATGTTTCCTCGGCTATCCCTCTCGCTCGCGGCAAGTCCCTCCGCTGGCGTGACGGTTCAGACCCTCGAGGCGCCGGGCGGCCCCGACGAGGCGGACGCGCCCGGCCCGTCCGAAGGCCACGAAGGCTCGCTCGCCGTCTATAACCTCGGCAAACGATATGGCGCACGCGCCGTCGTCCAGGACGTCAGCCTGTACGTACGGCGAGGCGAGGCGGTCGGCCTGCTCGGTCCCAACGGCGCCGGCAAGACCACTGTCTTCTACATGATCACCGGCCTCGTCAGACCGGACAAGGGCGTCATCGAACTCGACGGAAACCCCGTGACGAGACTGCCGATGTACCAGCGCGCACGGCTGGGGATCGGCTATCTGCCCCAGGAGGCCTCGATTTTCCGCGGCCTGAATGTCGAGGACAACATTCGAGCGGTGCTGGAAGTCAACGAGCCCGACCGAAAGACCCGCGAGGCGGCGCTGGAGTCCCTGCTCGAAGAGTTCAACATAGCCCGGCTGCGCAAGGCGCCGTCGATCGCGCTGTCGGGCGGCGAGCGGCGACGTTGCGAAATCGCGCGAGCGCTGGCGGGTAAACCATCGTTCATATTACTGGACGAGCCTTTCGCCGGCATCGACCCGATCGCGGTCGGCGACATCCAGGACCTCGTCCGCCATCTCAAGGGTCGCGGCATTGGCGTCTTGATCACCGACCACAACGTGCGAGAAACGCTCGGTCTGATCGATCGCGCCTACATCATTCACAGCGGGCACGTGTTGACCGAAGGCCCGCCCGCCGCCATCGTCGAACATCCCGACGTCCGGCGGTTCTATCTGGGCGAGGACTTCCGGATGTAGGTATGGTCGCCGACCGCCTTGCTTCCCGATCCGCCTCTCGGCGAACGATTCGGCCGCGCTCGGCGAACGCGGCTACAGAGGCGGGCGCTACTCATCCTCGCCGAACCGCGCGGCCACCAGCGCGCCGAGCGCGTCGAGCGCTTCGCGGGCCTGCGCGCCGCGCGCGGCGACGCTGATCGTCGAGCCGAGTCCCGCGCCCAGCGTCAATATGCCCATGATCGAATCTCCGCCCACGGTTTCGCCGCAGCGGGTGACCTTGATCTGCGCGTCGAATCGCTCGACGCATTGCACGAATTTCGCGGTGGCGCGCGCGTGCAACCCCTTGCGGTTGACGATCCGCATCTCACGCACCTGCGCTCCGGCGAATTCCGGGGGCGGCGGACAAGGCTCCTCGTCCGCGATTTCATCGACCTCGGTCATTTGCCCGTGAGGACCTTGCTGGCCACGGTGATGTATTTGCGTCCGGCGTCGCGCGCCTCGATCACGGCGTGGTCGAGTTCGGAATTGTCGCGCAACGTGGCGAGTTTGATCAGCATCGGCAGGTTGATGCCGCAGATCACCTCGATTCGGCCCCCCTCCATCGCCGAGATCGCAAGGTTCGAGGGCGTGCCGCCGAACATGTCGGTCAGCAACACGACGCCGCTGCCGTCCTGAACGCGTGAAGCCGCGTCGAGGATGTCGGAGCGGCGCTGCTCCATGTCGTCTTCGGGGCCGATCGCGATCGTCTCGAACTGCGACTGCGGCCCGACGACATGCTCCAACGCGGCGCGAAAGCCGTTGGCGAGCTGCCCATGGGTCACAAGGACCATTCCGATCATCAACAACCCGCTACATACGGCGCCGTCGACTGAGCGCGTCTCGCGCCAACGGACCAACTCAACTCAGTGGATGCATTTTTGTGCAATGCGGCACATTGATCAAGCGAAATTAGCAATTCGTAAAGCACCCTTACGGGAACTTAGCAAGTCTGCGCAAGGCCGCATAGGCGCCGTCGAGCGGCCCCTTGGTCGAATCGAGGGCGAGTCGCGGCAGTCTAATGCCGAGCAATTCCGCGTGATCGTCATCCGCGGGCCAACGCGACGGCGGATCACCGAGATCGACGACGAGACGAATGACCACGCGAGCTTCGTGGGTCTCGACGAGCAATCCTTCGCCGCGACGCTCGATCGCGCCCTCGAAGCCGGAAACCCCTCGCGCCAGAAGGCGTTCCGCGGCGACACTCAGGAAGATACGGTCATCGCCCACCAGCGCCGCGAAGCCGCCAGCTTGCCGCGCCAGGGCGATCATGGCGAGCGAAAGCGCGCTCTTTCCGGCGCCCGAAGGACCCCGGATCAGGGCGCCCCGCTCGCCTACCGCCACCGCACAGGCGTGAACGCCCGATTCGCCGGCGTGGCGCGCAGCGCTCGAGGCCGTCATTTGGGACAGGCGGGCAGGCTGACGACGAAGCGCGCTCCCGCGCCGTGGCGGACTGGCGCGTCGGTTTCTGGACCGGGCGGCGCCGGATCGTCCGTCAACGGACGATTTTCGGCCCAAATTCCCCCGAAATGGGCTTGCACGATCTGCCGCGAGATCGAGAGTCCGA
>DASXYQ010000095.1:0-1804 GCA_036502445.1 Roseiarcus sp.
TGCTCGGACGACATTTCGAGCGAGAAGAAGCCGACGATGCCGCCGTCGAGGGTCTCCATCGTTCCATCGGGGCGGAGCTGGCCGCGATAGGCACGCGCGATGTTGAAGGCGATATTGGTCGCGAGCGCGGTCTTCCCCATGCCGGGGCGCCCGGCGATGATGACGAGGTCGGACGCCTGCAGGCCGCCGAGCTTGTGATCGAGATCGTCGAGGCCGGTCGAGACGCCGCTCAGGTGGCCGTCGCGCTCATAGGCCCTGGCGGCCATGTCGACCGCGATCTTCAGCGCGTCGGAAAATTTCTGGAAGCCGCCGCCGTACTGGCCGCCCTCCGCGATCTGGTACAGCCGCTTCTCCGCCTCCTCGATCTGGTCGCGTGGGCTCGAATCGACCGGCGCGTCATAGGCGACGTTGACGACGTCCTCGCCGATCTGGATCAGTTCGCGGCGGATCGCCAGATCGTGGATCGCGCGGCCGTAGTCTTTGGCGTTGATGATCGTCGTCGCCTCCGCGGCGAGCCGCGCGAGATATTGCTGCACGTTGATCCCGCCGAGATCGTGTTCGCCGAGGAACGTCTTCAACGTGATCGGCGAGGCGAGTTTTCCCGCGCGGATCAGCGAGCCCGCGATCTCGTAAATGCGGCGATGGATTTCCTCGACGAAATGCTCGGTCTTCAGGAAGTCGGAGACGCGGTCCCAGGCGTCGTTGTTGACCAGGATCGCCCCGAGCAGCGCCTGCTCGGCCTCGACGTTGGCGGGGGGCGTGCGATAGGGCGTCCCTTGTGAGTTGGCAGTTGCGGGAAGACGATTCGCGAATAGTTCGACAGTCGCCATGACCTCTGGGCGCCCTTCTGTTGTGAGGTGGGGTGAGAACGCGAAACGCGCACGAACGCCGCTCGCCGAACCCGAGCGGGAGAGCGCTTCTGTCACGAAACGAGCGCTCGCGCGAGTGCGTGGGACGACGGGCGCGGCTTGTCCCCGCAATCCCAGGCTGGAAATATTTATTCGCGAGACTCGGCGGCCTGGGGATTGACTCGGTCTCCCTTCCGCCGCACGCGGCGGAAGGTGGCCGGAAGGGCTGCTCCGCTTACCCCGGTCAAGCCCGGGGGCAGGCTCTTCTCCCGCAAGGGGAAAAGGGGTTCGGTCAGCTTGCGCGCAGCCGCGCCACCGCGTCCGAATATTCGCGGCCGAGCCGCGCGACGAATTCGGCGACCGGGGTCACGGCCTTGACCGCGCCGATCCCCTGGCCGGAGCCCCAGATGTCGCGCCAGGCCTTCGCCTTCGCGCCGCCCGAGCTTTCGAAGTTCATCGTCTTGACGTCGCCCTGGGGCAGGTTGTCGGGGTCGAAGCCGGCATTGACGATCGAGCGCCGGAGGTAATTGCCGTAGACGCCGGTGAAGAGGTTGGAGCCGACGATGTCCGCCGCGCGGCCGTCGACGATCGCCTGCTTATATTCCGGAGCTGCCCGCGCCTCTTCGGTGGCGATGAACGCCGAGCCGATATAGGCGAGGTCGGCGCCCATCGCCTCCGCCGCCAGAATCGCGCCCCCGTTGGCGATGGCGCCGGAGAGCGCGAGCGGCCCGTCGAACCATTCGCGGATTTCCTGCACGAACGCGAACGGCGACAGCGCCCCGGCATGGCCGCCGGCGCCGGCGGCGACCGCGATCAGGCCGTCCGCGCCCTTTTCGATCGCCTTGTGCGCGAAGCGGTCGTTGATGACGTCGTGCATCACGATTCCGCCGTAAGAATGGACCGCGACGTTGACGTCCTCGCGCGCGCCCAGCGAAGTGATGACGATGGGCGCCTTC
>DASXYQ010000096.1:0-9188 GCA_036502445.1 Roseiarcus sp.
AGAGACGTCAGAATCCCGAGGCGGGCGCGCTCGTGGATCACGCGATCGAGTCCCTCGTAGGCGAACGGAGGCGGGGGCTCGCGGAGGGTCACGATTTGTCATCCTGACCTCGGTAGCTCTTCCACAACAACCCCGCCGCAAGGAATTCGCCGATCGCGAAGGGAAGGCCCATCTCCCAGTGGGAAAGCGCATTCTCGAAACGGGCCAGCGCCAGGCATGCGAGGCCCGTGGCCAAATACCACCCCGCGACCAGGCGCAGGGCCCGCGGCAGGTTCCGACAGGATGCGAACATTCCGACGCTGATGAGGATCTGCCACAAGCCGGGCAGCATCCAGAGCGCGTCAGGCGCAAAGTCGAGCAAAGTGAATGTCAAGAAAACGCCGGCGAATGCGGCCGGCAGGAACTGTTCCGCCGCGGCGACGAGCATGTCGTCCGCCAGTCCCAGATGCGCTTTGCGCGACCTGCGGACAGCCTCCGCGGCTATCAAGCCGACGCACACGAGCGCAGCCGCCGACCACAAGCCGAGATAAGTCCGCACGGCGCTCATCGGGTCGGGCAGCCATTGGCCCTGCGCGATCGCCGCCACGATCGCCACACCGCCGGTCATTGCAAGCGTGGCGGGCCCGAATCCATGGAACTCCGTGCTGCGCGCCAGCTGAAGTCGGAGCGCCGTAATCTCGTCGAGCGCCTGCTTGTAGTGCATTGCCTGATTGAGCCTCGCGCCGCGCTAACTTTGTGATGCAAAGGATACGCTATCGCAAAGCCCTTGGCAACCGACGCGCCCGCATGCCTCGTAGCGCCATGGCGAGCGAACCGATGAGGTCATTGCGCCGGCGTACTCGCGGCGGCCTGCCCCGCGATGAGCACGTATCCACGCGTCTTGTCGGCGTTGTCGGGGTCGGGCGTGTTCATGGCGTCGAACAGGTCCGATGCCGTCACCCATACCGGCGGATATTTGTAGCGGGCGACATCGAGGATGAGGAAGCGATCGTTCTTTTCGTCGTAGGCGGCGAGCGGCGAAATGTGACCGCCCCGCTCCTGTCCGAGCGCCTTGCGGTAATAGTTGACGACCACGAAATGGTTTTCTCGCGAGAGATAATCGGCCGCCGATTTCCGGAATTCGTCGATGCCGCCCGGCACCGCATGGCGCACCTCGACGGTTAGGGGATGCAGCGCGAGAATCTGGCCGAGTTGATCGAGCGTCATGCCGCGATGGGCCAAGAGGTCGCGCGGCCGGATCGCGTCGCTCTTGTCGTCCAGCAGGTTGTCCTGCGTGAAGATCCTGTAAGGCTGGTATTCGGGGCTGGGCGGGGCGGGCGCGCGAAGCGCATTGAGAACCATCACCATGCTGGCGACCCCGCAATAGGCTTGGGTTTTCTGGGTCTCGAAAACGACGCTGATCGGGAAATAGGCTTCGAGCGCGTGCGCCTCGAGCAGGAACGCTTCGCCTCGAGGCGACCGCAGATCGACGAGCTTCTCCGTCAGGGGCAGCGTGTCGGCGGCGGCGCTGGTCGCCAGCAGCAAAACGAATAAAAGCGTTCGGGTGAGCGAGGCGATCATGAGCGAACCTTTGCGTTGGCGCGGCCGTCATACTTAGCGCCTATGCCATTTCCACGCCACCGCGCCGTCAAGGCGCCGATCCCGCCTGCCGCCGTGCGGCCTCGATGTCGGCGGCCGAAACCTCGTCGCGATAATTATTGCCGAAGTGCGCGCGCACGTAGTTGATCACGTCCGCCGCCTGCTGGTTGCTCATCATCCGGCCGAGAGCCGGCATGGACTTTCCGCTGAACAGCTGCGTTTCGACGTATTCCGCCGAAGCGAGGTTCTTGTCCTCGGCGAGCGCGGGATACGAGGCGGCGCCCACCGCGCCCTTGGCGTCGGGCTGGTGGCAGGCGGCGCAGACATGGGCGTACAGCGCCTCGCCGCCTTGCTCCCCAAAAACCCAACCCTGGCTCATCGAGGACAGCCCCTGCGCCGAGGCGGCCGCGGAAAACAGCACGGTAGCGCAGAGAGCCGAGGCGCGGCGAATTCTTTGACGCGAGAGACGGCGCATGCGGATCGGTCCCATCAGATCGCGAGAACTTTGCTGTGCAGGCGCGTGATCGCGTCGAGCGCCGAAAGGATCGCGCCCTCCTGCCAAGCCGGCAGATGAGAGGCATGCTCGCCCGCCAGCACGATCCGGCCGTCGATCTGGCAGAGATCGTCATAGTGGTCGCGGCGCGCCTCGTCGCTCCATTCGCCCGCACATCCGAGCGTGAACGGCACGCGATGCCAGGCGACGGAGACGCCGGTCTCGAACTCGGACAAATATTGCGGATGGATTTGCGCGCCGCAATCGAGCGCCACCTGGATGCGCTCGGCCGGCGACATCGCCGTGAGTTCGTAAGCATTCGGCCCTTCCCAGGTGTAGCCGCCGAGCAGCACGCCCTTGCCGCCCGCATTCATGCCGGCGCTGGGATAGGCGATCTCCCGGATCGGCAGATCGGTGTAGGAAATCCCGCCGAAGATGTGTTCGTCCTCTTCCCAGAAGCGGCGCTTGAATTGCAGTCCAGTCTTGACCACGGACGCGTAGGGAACCGCGTCGATCGCCGCCTTCATCGCGGCGGAGACGTTGACGGGAAGCTGGCTCAAAATCGTCAGCGGCAACGCGCAGACGCACCAGTCGGCCCTCGCCTGCTGCACCGCGCCGCCGCCGAGGTCCTCGAACGTGACGGTGACGCCGCGGTCATCCTGATGGATCCCCGTCACCTTGGCGCGGTAGCGGATGGCATTGGGGATCTGGCGGGCGAACGCCTCGCCGATCCTGCCCATGCCGCCTGCGGGCTGGAACATGGTCGTCTGGAAGTCGTAAGAGGAGAAATTCTGCAAGCCCCGCCAGAGGCGCGAGGTCAGGATTTCGTGAGTCCCGATCGGTTCGCCGTGGAGCGGCCGCGCGGAGAGACCGCCGCCGGGATTTCGGACATAGCCGCGGAACTCCGCGGAGTCCTCGCCCGCTCGGTAACGAAAATCGCGGTCGAGGCCGCCGTGCCAGCGCAGCGCCTCGAGCAGGATTTCCTGGTCCTCCTTGGACACAGCCTCGTCGAGCGCCCCTTTGCGAGTCGCCTTGGCCAAAAGTTCGGCGATCGCCCCCTCGAAGTCCGCCTTCACTTCGCGGATTCGCTGCGGCCTGCCGTCGAACGCCTTGGTCGAATGCAGAAGCGCATTGTGATTGAGTTGGATGAAGGGCTCGAGTGTCACGCCGAAGCGGCGGCAGTAATCCAGGATGGCGTGGTGATGGTAGGGGATTCGCCAGGGCCCGGGATTGAGATAGAGGCCTTCGTCGAACGCGCAAGTCTGCGTGGCGCCGCCGAGTTCGGCATAAACGTCGCCGCCGCGAATCGACCAGTTCCGCCCGCCCGCACGCGCGTTGTATTCGAGCACCTGGACCTGGTATCCTGCGCGGCCGAGTTCGTAGGCCGCCGTCAATCCGGCCAGACCCGCTCCGAGGATGACGACCGAGGCGCCTTTCGGGTCGCCCTCGAGCCGGATCGGACCCCGCCATGACGACTCGGCGGCGAACCCCAGGCTCGTCATCGCCCGGTACATCGCCGAACCGCCGGCCGCCGCTCCGATCAGCTCGAGCAGATGGCGCCGGCTCAAAGGCGTGCTCGCTGCCTCACTCAAATGCCTCTCCAATAGGCGCGATTTGCTGACGCGCGTGACGGCCCAACCCTCATCCGGAGCTACGCGCCACCTTCTCCTGCAAGGGCGGGAGAAGGGGTGGGAAAACTTCGGGGACAATCATCAGGGCCCTTGCATTGCTGCAGCGCAATATTATATTGGTGCGGTGCGGCAGTTTTGCCGCATATGCCCTCCTTGGGCGTTTCCTCCCTAGACTCAGGCCGCCGCGGCAACGCAGCGGCCTCCTTTTTTAGCGGTGACCCGCTCACGCCCGCTCGTACAGCGTGACGACGCAGGCGCCGCCGAGGCCGAGGTTATGCTGAAGGGCGTGCTCGACGCCATCGACCTGCCTCGCTTCGGCGGTTCCACGCAATTGGCGGGTCAGCTCCCAGCATTGGGCAAGGCCCGTCGCGCCGAGCGGATGGCCCTTGGAAAGCAGGCCGCCCGAAGGGTTGGTGACGACCTTGCCGCCGTAGGTGTTGTCGCCGGCGTCGATGAACGCCTCGGCCCCGCCCTCGGGGCAGAGCCCGAGCGCCTCGTAAGTGATCAGCTCGTTCTGGGCGAAGCAGTCGTGCAACTCGACGACTTCGATATCCTCGGGCCCGACGCCGGCCTGCTCGTAGACCTTGTTCGCCGCGGCGCGAGACATGTCGTAACCGACCAATCTCATCATGTCGTTGGCGTCGAAGGTCGAAAACGTGTCCGTCGTCATCGCCTGCGCGGCGATCGCTACGTCCGCGTTGACGCCGCGGCGCTTGGCGAAAGATTCGGAGACCAGAATGGCGGCGGCCGCGCCGCAGGTCGGCGGGCAGGCCATCAAACGGGTCATCACGCCCGGCCAGACGACCTGGTCGTTCATCACCTCCTCAGCCGACAATTCCTTGCGGAAAATCGCGAGCGGATTGTTCTTGGCGTGTCGGCTCGCTTTCGCGCGGATCTTCGCGAAGGTCTCCAACGGGGCGCCGTATTTCTTCATGTAGGCGAGCCCGGCGCCGCCGAAATATCTGAGCGCCAGCGGAATGCCTTCCGCCGGCGCCAGCCGATCCGCGAGCGCGTCGAAATCCTCGAACGGGCTCGGCCGGTCGGTGAAGGTCGCGCCGATCGCGCCGGGCTTCATCTGCTCGAAGCCCATCGCGAGCACGCAATCCGCCGCTCCGGAGGCGATCGCTTGCCGTGCGAGAAACAGCGCGGTCGATCCCGTCGAGCAGTTGTTGTTCACGTTTACGATCGGGATCCCGGTCATTCCGAGGCGATAGATCGCCTTCTGACCCGCGGTTGAATCGCCAAACACGAAGCCGGCGTAGGCCTGCTCCACCTCGTCATACCCGAGGCCCGCGTCGGCGAGCGCGAGACGTCCGGCTGCCGCGCCCATTTCGTGATAGGCAGCGCTCGCGCCCGGTTTGGCGAACGGGATCATGCCGACGCCCGCGACGACGACCTTTGACGACATGCGCTCCTCCGATCCCTGTCTGGAGGGAAAGCGATCAGGATAATGTGCGAATGCATCGCTGTCGATGGAGATCGCAGCGATGGGAAGATGAGCGATGTCGAGGGCGCTAACGGAACGACGCAGCGCCGTCGCAATCCTGACCCTGACCAACCCGTAAAAATATAATGCGCTCGGAGGCAGCCGGCTCGGCGATCTCGGGGCGCTACTCCGCCGCGATCTTGCGCCTTTCCGCCATTGCGTGGTCTCGCGGGTCGCGGTGTATCTTGCCGTCCTTCATGATCATCGAGAAGCGCCCAGGCCCGACCAGGACCGACTGGTCCAGAAGCGGGTTGCCGTCGACGAGCAGGATGTCGGCGAGGGCGCCTTCCTTGATCACGCCGAGTTCGCCCTTGTGCCCCATCAGATCGCCGCCGACCGCGGTCGCGCACTTCAGCGCCTCCGCCGGCGTGTAGCCGAAAAACTTCACGAAATGGCCGATGTCGCGGGCGTTCTGGCCGATCGGCGTGACGGTGAAACCGTAGTCGCCGCCGACGACGACGCGCATGCCGCGCTTGCGCATCTCCTTGTAGGTGGCGATGGTGAATTCGAGTTTGCGCGGCATTCCCATGCGTTCGACGACGTCCTTGGTCAAGCCTACGACGTCGCCCTCGAACACGCAATTGTGCACGAGGCCGAATGCGGGTCCGATGATCACCTTGTTTTTGACCGCCTCGAGCATGTCGAGCGCTTCCTCATCGGCGAAATCGCAATGATAGATGCAATCGACGCCCGCGCGCACGGCCCGCTTCACCGACTCGGCGGCGCGGGAATGGCACGCCACCCGCTTGCCCCAGTCATGCGCGGTGTTCACGCCGACGCGCAGCTCTTCCTCGCTCAACGAGACGATTTCTGCCCGCGCGTGCGAGACGAATTCGTCGCCGGAGATGTTGAACTTGACGTTGTCGACGCCCTCGCGGCAGCAGAGCCGAACCGCCCGTCGGATTTCGTCGGCGCCGTCGGCGATCATGCCGAAGCTCTCGGCGTGCATGTGCTGTTTTCGCTCGTCGCCGAGGCCGCCCGTAGTCGTGATCTCGGGACCGGCGGCGCGATAACGCGGGCCGGCGAGATAGCCGTCCTGGATTTCCTGACGCACCACCACGTCGATGCGCAGCTTCGCGGAGGCCGCGGAATAGGCCGAGGTGAAGCCATGGTTCAGGATCAGCGTCGCGTTGCGGCAGGTGCGCAGCAGATGCTCCTCGGGCGGGATTTCCCCCAAGTCCTGATTGCGAGCGGGACCGACGAACGACAGGTGGCAGTGGCCCTCCACCAGGCCCGGCATCAGGAATTGCCCGTGCCCGTCGATCACCTCGGCCGCGCTTTCGCCGCTGATTGCGTTGCGGGCGCGCGCGACGGTCTTGATCCGGTTGTTCTCCACGACGACTTCGCCGGGGTATTCCTGGTCGTTGATCCCGTCCCAGATGGATACGTTGCGGAATAGATACGACGTCATGCGAGCTTCCTCCTTTGAGGGACGCGGCTCTCGAGGGCTGTCCCGGGCGCTTCGTTCGGGGCGAGGATAAGGCCGGCTCCCGCTCCGGATCAATCCCGACTCGCCGCGCGAGGCTCATATTTGGGCGAGGAGCTTGACTTCGGCGGCGCGCTCGGCAGCATCGTCGGCCAGATGGGGGATCGCAGCGCGACGGGGAATGCGGCGACGCCGATGCCTTCGCAATGACCGGCTCGGCCGCCGAATTATTTTGGGGAGATGACCATGCAATTCGGAGCCAGCACTTTCATCTGGACGTCGCCGTTCTCCAACGAGACGCTCTCCCTGATCGACCACGCCAAGGCGCTGGGGTTCGACATCCTCGAAATTTGCATCGAAGACCCCGATACGATCGACCCGCTGAGAATTCGTTCACGTTTGCAACAGGCCGGCCTGCAAGCGACCGTTTGCGGCGCGTTCGGCCCCAGCCGAGACCTCAGAGCCGACGATGGCGAAATCCGCGAGAACGGCATGGCCTACCTCAGCCGTTGCGTTGAGATCGCCGAGACTCTCGGCTCGCGAACCGTCGTCGGGCCGATGTATTCGGCGGTGGGCAAGACCCGCATGCTGGAGGCGCCCGAGCGGGCCAAACAATGGCGCCTCGCGGTCGAAAGCCTCCGGCAGGCTGCCGACTTCGCCGCCGACCACGGCGTCACGCTCGGCATCGAGCCGCTCAATCGTTTCGAAACGGATCTGGTCAACACGGTCGATCAGGGGTTGCGGATGATCGGGGATATCGACCGGCCCAACGTCGGGCTGCTGCTCGACACTTTTCACATGAACATCGAAGAGAAGGACATACCGGCGGCGCTGCACCGAGCGGGCGGGCATATCGTCGAGTTTCACGCCTGTTCGAGCGATCGCGGCACGCCGGGCGAGGACCATCTCCCCTGGCCGGAAATCGTTGGGGCGCTGCGCGACGTGGACTACCATGGCCCCGTCGTGATCGAGGCGTTCACGCCGAAGATCAAGGAAATCGCGCGCGCGGTTTCCATTTGGCGCCCGCTGGCGGAGAGCGAGGACGCGCTCGCATCAAACGGGTTGCGGCATTTGAAAGCGGCGTTCGCCAAGGGAGCGTGATGGAGAGAAGCGCAAGCAGGAGGAAAGAATGCAACAGATTCTCGACGATCAGCACGACGACATGAAACTGCAGATTCAGGGTCTCGTGCCGTCGGGCCAGCAGCTGCATCGCAACGTGCTGTTCGACCAGCTCTATGCCTCGATCCCGAAGGACCCCGAGGTAAAGGTGCAGATATACACGGCCGAGCTCGCGCCCAAGGGCTGGACCAATTTCCATTGCCACAACGGTGCGACATTCTTTCTCGCGCTGCAGGGCGTGTTCGAGGCCCATTTCGAGGAAGGAATACTCATTCGGGCGAAAGCGGGCGACGTCTATTCGGAGCCGATCGGGAAGATGCACCGCGGCCACAACCCGCACGAAACCCTGCCCTATCTCTGCGTCGCCTTTTGCATCACGGCGCCGGATCGCGATCACGTGACCAACGTGATCAAGGCGTTCTGACGCCTCGAGTCGAGAGGCGGATTTTCGACGACCCACGACACAATGCTCGAGCGTCATCTACGACCGCTTTAATGCCCGCGACCCGCCTAGACCACGCCTAAACGTTGTCGGAGACACCCTCGGGTTGCTTCGCTTTGCGAAAGAGAAACAGAGGGGTTGACCTCTGATGCTTGGCCACTATGCGTTGTGCCGTATGGGGGGTTTCGAGAAAGGTCGACCGATGGCGAAAGTGATAGAAGAGCGCGCTCCTCGCTTCGAAAGCGGAAGGGCCATGCGAATTGCCGGCCTCGGGGGCCGCTTCGGAAACCACAACCGGGCGGAGATACCCGCGCTCTGGCAGCGCTTCGGCCCGCAGTATTTCGGACGCGTCCCGGGGCAAGTCGACAAGAAATCCTACGGCGTCTGTTGGAATATGGACGAGGCCGGCAATGTCGATTATCTCGCCGGGGTCGAAGTCTCGAGTTTTGCGGGGCTCCCGGCCGAGCTGATGCAGCTGACGATTGCCCCACAGCGCTACGCCGTTTTCACGCATGGTGGGCGCGTCTCGGAAATCAGCCGCGCCTGGATGGACATTTTTGACCAGTGGCTACCGCAGTCAGGATACGAAGTCGTAGCGGCGCCGAGCTTCGAATGCTACGGCGAGGCCTTCGACCCGAAAATCGCAATCGGCAACGTGGAGATTTGGATCGCTGTCAAAGGATAGACAATGACGGTCATGACGGTCGAATCTCGGATTCCGATCAAGCCGCTCGGCATTGGAGAGGTGGCGCTTCGCGTCCATGATCTCCGACGCTCGATTGCTTTTTACTGTGAAACGCTGGGCTTCACGCTCGTTCGGGTGCTCCACGATTCGATCGCCTTCATCCGCGTGGCGGATGGCGTCGAAGGACACACGCAAGTCATCGGCCTGTTCAGCAGGGACCGGCAGGCGAGCGGAGACGGCCAAACGTGGGACGGGTGGAACCCCCGGCTCTCGACGCTTCATCACTTCGCTATCGAGATTTCGCTGAGTGAATACGAAAACGTCCTTC
>DASXYQ010000097.1:0-3656 GCA_036502445.1 Roseiarcus sp.
CGCGTCACGGTGTTGCGCGACGGCGCCTACGTCGGCACCCGCAACGTCGCCGAGACCAACGCGGGCGAACTGGTGCAGATGATGGTCGGGCGCACGATCGAGAGTCTGTTTCCCAAGGTCGAGGCGCCGATCGGCGCGCCCGTGCTCGAAGTTCGCGATCTCGTGCGAAGACCGACCACGCGCGGCGTCAACCTCACGGTGCGCGCTGGCGAAATCGTAGGGCTCGCCGGGCTGGTCGGCTCGGGCCGCAGCGAACTCGCGCAGACGATTTTCGGCGTCACCCCCGCCGACTCCGGGCAGATCAGCATCGGCGGCACAGCGGTGGTCGTCCGCTCGCCCGGCCAGGCGCGCGACCTGGGCATCGCCTATGTGCCCGAGGATCGCGGGACGCAAGGTCTGGTGCGTCCGATGAGCGTATTGCACAATTTCTCGCTCGCCGCCTTGGGGTCGCTCGCCAGACTCGGTTTCATCGACCGTGCGGCGGAACGGCGGCTCGCTGTCGACGGGGTCCAGCGGTTCAGCGTCAGGACGAGTTCCCTGGAACAGGTCGCGGGCCGGCTTTCCGGCGGCAATCAGCAGAAGATCGTGCTCGGGAAGTGGCTCGCCAACCATCCGCGCCTCTTGATCCTCGACGAGCCGACGCGCGGCATCGATGTCGGCGCGAAGGCCGAAATCCATCGCCTGATGTGCGATCTCGCAAGCCAGGGCGTCGCAATCCTGCTGATTTCGAGCGAATTGCCGGAAGTGCTCGGCATGAGCGATCGCATCCTCGTGATGCGGGAAGGGCGCTTCGTCGCCGAATTCACCCGTGCGGAGGCCAAGCCCGAAGCGGTGGGCGCGGCGATGATGGGCGGCGACAGCGCGACGATGGAGGCGGCGGCGTGAGCGCGGTCGCGATAGGATCGAGCGTCGCGCCGCGCGCGAATTGGCTGCGGCGGCTCTCCTCCCAGGAGGTGCTGCTGGCGCTGGCGATCGTCATTCTGGCGATCGTCGTGGGCGCGATCAACCCGCGTTTTCTGCTGGCGCGCAACCTCTCCGACATATTTCTCGGCAACGCCTATGTCGCAGTCGCTGCGATCGGCATGTCGATGGTGATCATCTCGGGGAACATCGACATTTCGGTCGGGGCGCTGATCGGCGTTCTCGCGACGATCAGCGGCACGATGGCGGTCGCGGGCTATCCGATCGCCCTCTCCTGGCTCGTTCCGATCGTGGTCGGCGTCGCGGTGATGGCGTTGCAGGGCGCGGTCGTGGCGTACTTGCGCATTCCGGCGATCGTCGTGACGCTGGGCATGTTGTCGATCCTGAAGGGCGGTCTCATCAGCGTCACAGGCGGCAGATGGATCTCCGATCTGCCCGACAGTTTCCATCTATCGAACATCGAGCTGTTCGGCATTCTGCCGATGCCGGTGCTGATCATGATCGGAGCGACGATCCTGGCTGCGATCTGGATGCGCAATTTCGCCCCCGGTCGTGCAATCTATGCGACCGGCGGCAATTCCGAGGCGGCGCGTCTGTGCGGCATCTCGCCGCGCGCCACGATCGTGATGGTGTTCGCGCTGCATGGCTTCTTCACTGGCATCGCGGCGATTCTGTTCGCAACCGAGCTGAGGGTCATTCAATCCACCGTCCCGTCCAATCTCGAACTTACGATCATCACCGCGGCGGTCGTCGGCGGCGTCAGCATCCTGGGCGGCGTCGGGACGGTCGTCGGATCGACCTTCGCGGCGATCCTGATTGCCGAAATCGCGAGCGCGCTCGTGTTCGTGAGCATCTCTCCCTACTGGATTCGCGCGGTGCAGGGCGGCCTCATTCTGCTGACCGTCGTCGCCGACATTCTGCGCCGCCGTCGGCGCGCCGCGGGAGATTCACGATGACGACTCTGGCCGCCGCCCCGCCCGAGCGGCGCCTGCCCCGCTGGCTCGCGCGGCACGAGACGCTGCTGGCGGCGGTGCTGATCGTCGCGCTCGCGATTCTGGGCGCCTACAACGACCGCTTTCTCACGCTCGACAACCTGCTCAACCAAGGCCGGCTGATGGCCGAGGTCGGGTTGATCGCGATGCCGATGACCTTCGTCATCATCACCGGCGGCATTGATCTTTCCGTCGGCTCGGTCGTCGGGCTCTGCGCGATCGCGCTCGGCTACAGCTGGAAGAACCTCGGCGTTCCACTGCCCGGGGCGATCGTGATCGCGCTTGCGCTCGGCGCGCTCGCCGGCTTCGTCAACGGCCTTTTCATCACGCGCGTAAAAGTGCCGCCGCTGATCATGACGATTGCGAGTCTCGCGCTGTACCGCGGATTCGCCGAGGGCGTCAGCCAGGGCCGCTCGGTGCGGGGCTATCCCGAATGGTTCTACTTCATGGGACAGGGCCAATGGCTGGGTGCGCCGACCCAGCTCTGGCTGCTCGGCGTGGCGATCGTGATCGCGGGCGTCGCGCTCGACCGGACGACGTTCGGCCGCTCGCTCTACGCGATCGGTTCCAACGAGACGGCGGCGCGCTTTTCCGGGCTCCCGGTCGATCGGATCAAGCTCGCAGTCTATACGCTCTCCGGCCTGATGGCGGGCATTTCGGCTTGGGTGCTCGTCTCGCGCGTCACGACGACGCGCTCCGACATGGGCATCGGCTATGAGCTCGACGTGATCGCGGCCGTGGTGCTGGGCGGGACCAGCATCTTCGGCGGCTCCGGCACGATCTGGGGCACGGTGATTGGACTCGTGATGATCCAGCTGCTGAAAGACGGGTTGGCGCTCACAGGCGTGAAGGGCGATGCGACGATCATCGTCATCGGCACGGTGCTGATCGCGTCGACGTTGTTGGCGAGTTCTCTGCAAAAGCGCCGTGAATTCGGCGGTTGACGGAGCAATGGCCGCGAAGCGGCGAACAAGGAGGAAATGATGACGAAGTTCTTGATGACTGGTGTTGCCGCGGCGGCTCTCGCCCTGAGTTTCGGGCTGAGCGCCCGCGCCGCGGAGAAATGGGACGGCGCCGACGATCTGCCGACCAACCCGCTCGCCTGCGGCGCCGGCGGCGGCGGCGGGACGGTGGCGGCCAAGCCCTATGACGGCGGCAAGGCGGTCGGCGCGCCCGACAAGGCCGGCAAGGAAATCAGTTTGGTCGACGTGCCGAAACTGATCGGCATCGGCTATTTCAACGCGACCTCGAAGGGCATGCAGGACGCGGCCAAGGAGCTCGGCAACGTCAAGGTGACCACCGACGGACCGACCGAGGCCAAGATCGACGAACAAATAAAGTTCATCGACAATTACATCACGCGCGGCGTCGACGGCGTCCTGTTCGCCGCCAACGATCCGGTCGCGATCGCGCCGGTGCTGAAGAAGGCGCTTTCGAAGGGCATCCATGTCGTCGGCTACGACGCCAATTCGACGCCGGACGCGCGCGAGTGGTTCGTCAACCAGGCCGAGTTCAACGGCATCGGCAAGGCGATGATCGACTCGATGGCCAAGGAGATCGGCGAGGACAAGGGCTTCGCGATCGTCACCTCCACGTTCACGACGCCGAACCAGGCGCGCTGGATCGCCGAGATGTCGGCGTACCAGCAGAAGTGCCACCCGAAGATGAAGTGGCTCGAGACCGTCGAGGCGCAGGAGGACAACATCCTGTCCTTCAACCAGGCGACGACGCTCATCAACAAGT
>DASXYQ010000098.1:0-3774 GCA_036502445.1 Roseiarcus sp.
CAGATAGCCGAGCGCAATGCCGGTCGCGAACGGGGTGACGGCCGACCCCAATAGGCTCAGCGCGAGCAGCAGCGCTGCGAGCGCGGCCGCCCAGATCAGGAGCTGCCATTGCAGGCTCACGGGACCGCTCGCGTCGGATGGATCAGATCCCACTTGCCGCCCCAGGGATCGGCGAACACGGCCACCACTCCATAAGATTCCCGCCGCGGCGCCTCGAGAAAACGAACGCCCCGCGCGAGGTAGGCGGCGTGGTCGCGATCGAAATCGTCGGTTTCCAGGAAATAGCCGACGCGGCGGTTTCCCCGCGGCGCGCCCTCCGTCTTCTGCAGCACCAGCCGCGCCCCGGCGTCGCGGCTCGCGGCGACGACGACCCAGCGTTTTCCATCGCCGAGCGGCGTGTCCTCGATCAGTTCGAACCCCAGCGCGTCGGCGAACCAGCCGATCGCCTCATCGTAGTCGGGCACGGAAAACGCGACGGCGGCGAGGCTGCGGACCACGGGATCAGTCTCTATCGGCTCATGTGATCGAGCCATTGCGCGATATAGACCGCGCCGGACGCCAACGTCGAGCCGGCGACGACGAGCGCGAGAAACGCCTGCGCGACGGGCGTCTCCAGGCCGTACGCGCGAGCGCCCAGCACAAAGGCGGCGAAAGCGATCTGCGCGAAGGTGTTGAACTTCGAGATCCAGACCGGACGGATCTCGACGGGCTTCTTCAGCAACCAGGAGACGAGCACGGCGACAAGGATCATCAAGTCGCGCGAGACGACCAGGATCGCCAGCGCCGCCGGAAGCTTTCCGATAGCCGCGAGGGTGACGTAGATCGAAATCAGCAGCGCCTTGTCGGCCAAGGGATCGAGATAGGCCCCCAGTTCCGAGCGCAGATCGAAGCGCTTGGCGAGAAAGCCGTCGACGCCGTCCGATATTCCCGCCACGACGAAGATCACGAAGGCCGCCACGAAGCGCTGAGAAACGATCATGTTCACCGCGAGCGGCGTCATCAGCAGCCGCGCCAGCGTGATCATGTTGGGCAGATTGGCGAAAAGACGCGAAGCGTTCATGAGACGCCGTTCTCCTCCCGCGATCGGGCCGCGAGCTTCGCGCAAATCGGGCCGCGAGGCGAATCCCCGCCTGGGCATTCCCCTCCCCGTTCTTACGGGGAGCGGGTAGGGGGTGGGGCGCGCGCCGCTTCCGGAAACTAGGCGACACAACAACGAATGTTTCAACACGCGGTCAGCGGGGAAAAACACGGGCCGTGCTTTACGAACATGTGTCATGCTCGCGAACGCGAGCATCCAGAATATTACAACGCTACAAGGCTTGCTTTGCGCCGCTTTCGGCGGCTTCCCGGCTCATTGCGTCGCTTCGTCGTGTCCCACGCCTGGATCCCCGCTTTCCGCGGGGATGACCCATGCTGGCTCGGCCGGTCGCGGTGCAGCAGTTGTTTCGATGAGTCGCCCGAGGACGCGGAGGGGAGAACTTCGGAAATTGACATTGTCCGTTCCGCGCGGGAAGTTCCTTCCCTCTTCACCGGAGGAAGCGGCTTGGCCGAAGCGAGGAGACCGGACGGCGTAGCGCTCGTCGTCGGCGCCGGGGATGGATTGGGTGCGGCGGTCGCGCGCGCCTTCGCGCGGGAGGGATTGGCGGTCTGCCTGACGCGGCGTCCTCGCCATCTCGAGCAACTCGACGCGCTCGCGCAATCGATCCGCGACGCCGGCGGGCGGGCGGGCGTTCGCGTTCGGTCTGGACGCTCGCCTCGAGGCCGAGGTCGTCGCGCTGACGGACCGCATCGAGCGCGAGATCGGGCCGTTGGAGGTCGTGGTCTTCAACATCGGCGCCAATGTGCGTTTCGGGATCGTCGAGACGACTACTCGGGTCTATTCCAAGGTCTGGGAAATGGCGGCGCTGGCAGGATTTCTGACCGGGCGCGAGTCTGCGCGGGTCATGACGCCGCGCGGACGCGGCTCGATCCTGTTCACCGGCGCCACCGCAAGCGTGCGCGGGGGCGCCGGATATTCCGCTTTTGCGGGCGCCAAGCACGCGTTGCGCGCGCTGGCCGAGAGCCTCGCGCGCGAATTGGGGCCGCAGGGCGTGCATGTCGCGCATGTCGTGATCGACGGCATGATCGACGGCGTTTTCGCGCGCGGTATTGCGCCCGACGCGGCCGAACGCCTGGCGCGCGAGGAAATCCTCGACCCGGAGGAAATCGCGCGCAACTACGTCTGGCTGCATCGTCAGCGGCGGAGCGCGTGGACTTTCGAGCTGGATCTGCGGCCGTGGTCGGAAAAGTGGTGAACCGCGATGACCAAGCGTCTGGAATTCATTTTCGATTTCGGCAGCCCCAACGCCTATCTCGCCTATCGCGCGCTGCCGCCGATCCTGGCGCGGACCGGGGCTGAGCTCGCGATCACGCCGTGCCTGCTCGGCGGCCTCTTCAAGCTGACCGACAATCGGCCGCCGCTGGTCGCGTTCGCGGGCGTCAAGGGCAAGGTCGAGTACGAAATGTTGGAGATCAAACGCTACATCGCCAAGCACGGGCTGACGAAATTCCGGCGGAATCCGCATTTCCCGGTCAACACGCTGATGCTGATGCGCGGCCTCGTCGCCGCGCGTCTGCGAGGCGAAGAGGCCGCGTATCTCGAAATGGGCTTGCAAGGGCTTTGGGAAGAGGGGTTGAAGCTCGACGACAAGGAAGTGCTCGCGCGCCGCGCCGCGGAAGCCGGGCTCGACGCCGCGCGATTGCTCGAGGACGCCCAGCTCCCGGAGGTCAAACAGAGCCTCGCCGAGACGACGGACGCCGTCGCCCGTCGTGGCGCCTTCGGCATCCCGACCTTCTTCGTCGGCGAGGAAATGTTCTTCGGCAAGGAGAGGCTGGCGCAGGTCGAGGAGGAGCTGAGCAGGGTGCCGGCTTGAACGGGACGCAGCCGTAAGGCTACGCCCAAAATTAAGTGCTCCGTTCTGAGCGCTTGGATACACGGGCTCGACCCCGTACCCAAGGCCGACGTTCGCACGATGATCACTGAAGGCGCCGCATAATGCCCGGCTCGACGCCGGGCATTTCGGGCGGCGCCTTGGGTAGTTATCCCAGGATTGTCGGCGACCGATGCATGCGTCAAGCTCGCGGACGACCGCGGCGGCGGAATATGAGCGCTTGCCGCAGTATCTCCGAAAAGGGCGTGATTTCTTGGCGAAACTCACCGATCTGGTGCTCGACCCGACAGCCTGGGCGGCGCTGGCGACGCTGATTGCGATGGAGATCGTGCTCGGCGTCGACAATCTGATCTTCATCGCGCTGCTCACCAGCCGCGTCCCCGAGAGGAGGCGGCGCCTGGTGACGACGATCGGTCTCGGGGTCGCGTTGATCTTTCGGCTGCTGCTGCTGGGTTCGCTCGCATTGCTGGTGGAACTCACGAGACCTGTCTTCTCGGTCTTCGGGCACGGCTTTTCCTGGCGCGATCTGGTCATGGCCGGCGGCGGACTGTTTCTGGTGTGGAAAGCGACGCGGGAGATTCATGAGCATGTGGAGGCCCGGCACGACGCTGCCGAGCGGGCGCCGGCGCCGGTCCGGAGCGCCTTTTCGGCGATAGTCCAGGTCATCGCGCTGGATTTGGTCTTTTCGATCGACAGCATCGTCACGGCTGTCGGCATGACCGACCATATCCCGATCATGGCGATCGCCGTCATTGTCGCGATGGTCTTGATGCTCGTGGCGGCGGCGCCGCTGTCGAGCTTCATCGCCGCCAATCCCACCCTCGTGATGTTGGCGCTCAGCTTT
>DASXYQ010000099.1:0-4982 GCA_036502445.1 Roseiarcus sp.
GACGGTCTGCCGATTGACAGACCAGAAGCCGTCATTCATCAGATTCAACGGTGTCGTCTGGTCGTCACCGGAAGTTATCATGCCGGCGTATTTGCGCTAGCCAGCGGCATACCGACTGTAGGCTTGGCCAAGTCGGCTTATTACGTTGACAAGTTTTTGGGGCTCTCGGCGTTATTCGGCGAGGGTTGTCAAACAGTCTTGCTCAACGATCAAGATTTTCAAACGAAATTGGAGTCCTCGATAACGGACTTGTGGGCAAGCGCCGAACGCGTCAGGCCATATCTATTGACGGAGGCCGAAAGACAGATACGGCTTGGCCACAAAGCCTACGAACGGATACGAACAGAATCTTTCGCGTGAGACTAACGTGGAATACAATACCCTCGGAGTGATGCTTCGGACGCTGCGGTGCCGTCTCTTCGGCACGACTGATGTTAGCCGTTGGCGCGATGCGGAAGCGTTCCCTGACGACTGGGGAGGGAGGACGCAGCTGATCGCGCAACTTGTTCCGAAGGGAACTCGCGTAATCGAGTTTGGCGCAGGAAAACGAAAACTAGAATCGCAAATTGACCCCACTTGCACCTATATTCCATGTGACATCGTCAGCCGCGGAAAGGACACTTTAGTCCTTGATCTGAACGCAAGGCCTCTGCCGAACCTGCGTCATTTGAATCTCGAGATGGCGGTCTTTGCCGGGGTGATCGAATACATCGCTGACCTCGGCTCATTTGTGACTTGGCTCTCGCAGCAAGCGAGCACGTGCATAGCCTCTTACGAATGCGCGCAAACACAGTCACGGGATCCAGCCCGATTGAGGGAAACGATCCGACGGACTGGCGCGGGATGGGTCAATACTTTCAGTGAGGACGAACTGATAGAAATATTTCGCTCAAGAGCGTTCGCGCTAACGGAGACGAGGGACTGGCGCACTCCGGAAGGGACTGAACGCATATTTGTGTTTCGAAAGCTGTAGTACCCTTACCTTGAAGGACAGCACGATCTCGTGCTTCCTGTAGTCAGTGGCTCGACTTGGGTTGCTACCGCCCGCCGCCCCGCTTGACAGTATGACGCTTCCGCGAGATCATTTGCATACAAACAATCGCCGGAGCCGATCTCGTGTATGTTCGTCCCGCCGATCTCGATGAAACGCTCCGATGGCTCGCCGGGGGCGCGCGCGTGCTGGCGGGCGCGACCGACATCTTTCCCGCGGCGGGCGAGCGGCCGCTGTCGGGCGACTATATCGATGTTTCCAATCTGGATTCGCTGCGCGGGATACTCCTCGACGCCGAGGCCGTCCGCATCGGCGCCGCGGCGACCTGGACCGATATGGTCGCCGCGGATCTGCCGCCCGCTTTCGACGCGTTGAAGGCCGCCGCGCGCGAAATCGGCGCCGTGCAGATCCAGAATCGCGGCACGATCGCGGGCAATATCTGCAACGCCTCGCCCGCCGCCGACGGCGTGCCGCCGCTGCTGATCCTCGACACGTCGGTCGAACTCGCCTCGAAGCGCGGCGCGCGCCGCCTGCCGCTGTCGCAATTCATCACGGGCAACCGCCGCACCTCGCTGGCCCCGGATGAAATCCTGACGGCCGTCGTTGCTCCCGCGCCCGCGCCGACGCTGCGCTCGGCCTTCCTCAAACTCGGCGCGCGCCGCTATCTCGTGATCTCGATCGTCATGGTGGCGGCGGCGCTCGACATCGTCGATGGAATCGTGCGCGACGCGCGCATCGCCGTGGGCTGCTGTTCGGCGGTCGCCCAACGGATCGCAAAAGCCGAACGCCGCCTGATCGGCGCGCCCGCGCGCGCCGGCCTCGGCGGTGCGATCGAGGCGCCCGACCTCGCGGCGCTGTCGCCGATCGACGATGTGAGGGCGACGGCCGCCTATCGGCGCGACGCGGCGCTGACCCTGGTGCGCCGGGCGATCGAGTTCTGCGTGCGCGGCGAAGCCGGAGGGGTCGTCTGATGCTCGATCGCGCATCCGGGATTGCGCTTGATCTCAACGGCGAGTCGAGGCGGATCGACGTTTCGCCGCTCGAGCGGCTCAGCCATGCGCTGCGCGAGTCCTGCGGATTGCGAGGCGTCAAGGTCGGCTGCGACGCCGGCGACTGCGGCGCCTGCACGGTGCTCGTCGACGGCGAACCCGTCTGCGCCTGCCTGACTTGCGTCGCGCAGATCGAGGGGCGCGCCGTCGAAACCATCGAGGGTCTCAGCGACAGCGACCCTATCGTGGCTCGGCTTCGCGCCGCCTTTCAATTCCACGGCGCTGCTCAGTGCGGCGTCTGCACGCCCGGCATACTGCTCGCCGCGGTCGCGCTGCTGCGTCGGAACGCGCGGCCGAGCGAGGGCGAAGCGCAGAACGCGCTCGGCGGCGTGCTATGCCGCTGCACCGGCTATCGCGCCATCGTCGAGGCGGTGTGCGACGCCCACAGCTTCCAGGCCCCTATCGGGGCCGACTTGCCGCAGGAGCATTCGGTCGGCCAGCGCCTTCCCCGGCTCGACGGCGCCCTAAAACTTTCCGGGGCGGAAATCTTCGGCGCCGACGCATGGCCGGCGGATGCGCTGCTCGCGCGCGCTGTCCGCTCGCCGCACGCGCATGCGGCATTCGTGCTCGGCGACCTCGATGCATTCCTCGGCGCGCACCCGGGAGTCGTGGCGATTTTCACCGCCGCCGACGTGCCGGGGCTCAACCGGTTCGGCGTCATTCCCGCCTTCGCCGATCAGCCCGCGCTCGCCGAGGGCGTCGCGCGCTTTCGCGGCGAGGCGGTCGCGCTGGCGGTCGGCGAGGACGAGGCGATGCGGCGGCTCGATGTCTCGACATTCCCGGTGTCATGGGAGGTTCGACCCGCACTGACGACGCTGGACGAGGCGCTCTCGCCCGAGGCGGAACGGGTCCATCCGCGCCGCCCAGGCAATATTTTGACCAGCGGGCGCGTCGCGCGCGGCGACGTCGCGGCGGGCCTGGCGGCCTCGGATTTCGTCGTCGAGGGCGCGTTCGAGACCGGCTTCGTCGAGCACGCCTACATCGAGCCGGAAGCCGGCTTTGCGCGACGCGTCGGCGATCGCATCGAAATCCAGGCCTGCACGCAGGCGCCGTACATGGATCGCGACGACGTCGCGAAAATTCTCGGCATCGCGCCGACGCAGGTGCGCATCATCCCGACCGCGGTCGGCGGCGGATTCGGCTCGAAGCTGGACCTTTCGGTCCAGCCCTTCATCGGGCTCGCCGCGTGGCAACTCGATCGGCCGGTCCGGATGGTCTATTCGCGCCCCGAATCGATCATGACCACGACCAAGCGCCATCCCGCCCGCATGCGCGCAAAGATCGGCGCGACCCGTGACGGGCGGCTGACGGCGATGGATTTCTCGGCTGACTTCAACACCGGCGCCTATGCCTCCTGGGGCCCGACAGTCGCCAATCGCGTGCCGGTGCATGCCTCGGGCCCGTATCGCATCCCGCACTATCGCGCCGTCGCCCGCGCGGTGCACACCCACCTCGTGCCCGCCGGCGCCTTCCGGGGGTTCGGCGTGCCGCAGGCTTCCTTGGCGCAGGAGCAGCTGTTCGACGAACTCGCCGAGCGGCTCGGCCTCGATAGGCTCGAGTTTCGCATTCTTAATGCGCTGGCGGCGGGCGACGCCACGGTGACCGGCCAGGTCTTCCCCGACGGCATGGGTTTCAAGGCGTGCCTCGAGGCGTTGCGTCCGCGCTGGCGCGCGGCGCTCGCGGCCGTCGCTTCATTCAACGCCGCGGCCGCGGGATCGCTGCGGCGCGGTGTCGGCGTCGCTGGCATGTGGTACGGCTGCGGCAACACCTCCCTCTCCAATCCGTCCACGATGCGGCTCGGCCTCAAGCCCGACGGCAGGTTTGCGCTGTTCCAGGGCGCGGTCGACATCGGGCAGGGGTCCAACACGGTGATCCCGCAAATGTGCGCCGACGCGCTCGGCGCGCCGATCGCGCTGCTCGATATCGTCTCGCCGGATACCGACGTGACGCCGGATTGCGGCAAGACATCCGCCTCGCGTCAGACCTTCGTCTCCGGCAACGCAGCCGTCCTGGCCGCCCGGGCGATGCGCGGGGCTATCCTGCGCTTGGCGAACGTCGGCGAGGAGGCGAGGATCGGCTTCGCGCCCGGCGCGGTGATCATCTCGGGCGCGGGCGGCGAACGGCGGATCGATTTATCGAGATTGCCGGTCGACGCCTCCGGTTTCATATTGCAAGCCGAGGAAACCTTCGATCCGCCGACGACGCCGCTCGACGAGAACGGCCAGGGCGAGCCCTACGCGGTGTTCGGGTCGGGCGCGCATATCGCCGAGGTCGAGGTCGATATCGAACTCGGCCGCGTCAAAGTCCTGCGGCTCACATGCGCGCACGACGTCGGCCGCGCGATCAATCCAACGCTGGTAGAAGGCCAGATCGAGGGCGGCGCCGCGCAGGGGCTCGGGCTCGCGCTGATGGAGGAGTTCTTCCCCGGAAAGGGCGAGAACCTGCACGACTACCTCATTCCGACCATCGGCGACATGCCGCCGGTCGAGTGCATCCTCATCGAGGACGCGTCCTCCGTCGGCCCGTTCGGCGCCAAGGGCATCGGCGAACAGGCGCTGATTCCGACCGCGCCGGCGATCTTCAACGCCATCCATCATGCGACCGGCGCCCGCATCCGCCGCGCGCCGGCGACTCCGGACCGCGTGCGCCAGGCGATCCTGGCGGTCCGGTTGGAAAAGGACCGAGGCGGCCAATGAATTACACGTCATTCTCCGTCATGCCCGTCCCCGAGATTAGTAAGCCGGGCGCGCTCCCATCCCCCCCTTGTGGGGGAAGGTGTCATTGCGAAGCAATGACGGATGAGGGGGATCGAGCGGAGCGAGATGGCTCCGTGGTGCTCCGCTCACCTTTCCGATATAGCGCAGGGCTGCTGGTCCGATATAGCGGAGGGCTACTGGGCGCCGGTCGATTGCGCCACTTGTTGCACGTTCAGAGCCATCTCG
>DASXYQ010000100.1:0-7872 GCA_036502445.1 Roseiarcus sp.
GGGGCCGGCGCCGGCTTCTCTCGCGCTTCCTTTTCGGCTCGCGCGCGCTTGACGAGTTCGTTCCATTCGACGATGCCCTGCCAGTCGCGGGGCGTGATCGCCAGATCCGGGTCGGTCGGCGAGGGCGTCCCCCGAACCGTATCGCCTTGGGCGTTCTCGTGCGCGATGATGTCCAGCATTCGGCGCACGAGCCACGGGTCCGCCGCGACGACTGCGTTGAGCAGCTCGTTGCGCGCGATCGTTTGCGATTCCGCGGCGGAGAATTGCGGCTGACCCCGCAGGTCGGCTTGCGCCGGTACCGCGAGATCGCCAAACAGCACGAGCGCGGCGAAAAGAGCTTCCAATCGCATTTCGACCTCCTGATCTAGAGCTGCCTTATCGCAAGCCGCATTTCGCGCATCGACTGGATGAGCGCCTTCTCCATGACGCCAGTGGACGACACCACCGTCGCGCCGAACACATGCTGATTTCGATTGACGAATCCGGCCGCGGCGCTGGCCTCGACGAGCTTGCGCGTGGTCTCGGACGACATTTGCGCGACCAGGAACCGCGCCAGATTGGATTGATCCAGAGCGCCAGGATTCTCCCGCCAGATTTGCTCCAGACGCGGCTTGGTGTCGGAAGTGAATATCGCCTTCAGGACGCGATCCGCGGTAAGACCACGCCGTCGCAAGGCGATCTTGTCCTTCAGCAGCTTCTCAAGTTGGTCGTTGTGCAGGTCGGCCAGCAGGCTCGCGTCGTTGGGTCCCTTCAGCCCCAGGGCGTCGATCGTGAAAAAGAATTGAGCGAACTCGAACATCTTCTCCAGTCGCAGGGACTCCAGCACCGCCTCATCTTGCGATTGGCTGGCCGCGCAGATCAGCCGCTCGAAGTTGAAGCGCGCCTTGCTCATGATGTCGAGGGCGGCGAAATCCTTCTCGATTTCCCGCCGCTCGTCTTCGTCGTCGACGAAATCCATCCGACCCCGCCCTTTCTCGAAGCCAATATCTCACAGATCGAACGCGCGTCCAAGATCGGTGCGTCTCCGTCGGGCTCCTTTCGGCTGGGAGCCTACCGAAAAATTGTGAATATCAGAAGGAAGTCCCGCGTCCGCGCGAAGGAAACCGGACCGGCGCCCGTCGTGCCCGTCCCCCGGATCAAGCCGGGGACGCGGATGGCGGTCGCGAGTGGATGCGTGTTTTTGAGCATGCCCCCGTTCCCGGCAATCGATTCCTGGGCGGCTTTGCCCTGGATTAATTCACGGTCCGCTGACGGCCAGAATTCCCTGCTGGTAGGGAAAAATGCAGGGAATTTCGTGGAATCGGCCTCTTTTCTGCGAAATCCGTCTCAAAATCAACTGTAATTCCAGTGTCTTGCGAGTGAATTCCCTACGGACAGCGCAGGGAATTATTTCGCACGCGCAGGGAATATTTCCGGCTTTTTCGACCGGAGCAGGGATTTTTGCGCAAAACCGATCCGCTCGCCCCAACCGCAGCGATTATTACCTCGTCACTCCGCCGCCGCGGGATAGCCTGCAGGCTCGGCCGGCCGGGGCGCCGGTTCCGGAGGCGCCGGCTGCGGCGGCTCGTCCGTCGCGCCGACGAACCGCTTGGCGATCCACCAGGACACGCGCCCGAGGTCGTCGAGCACCGTGAACACCGCCGGCACGAACACCAGCGACAGCACCGTCGACATCGCGAGACCGCCGATCACCGCAATCGCCATCGGCGAGCGGAAACCGCCGCCGTCGCCGAGCCCCAGCGCCGAGGGGAACATGCCCGCCGCCATCGCTATGGTCGTCATCACGATCGGCTTGGCGCGCTTGCGGCCGGCCTCGACGAGCGCCTGCAATCGCGGCGTCCCCCGACCGATCTCCTCGATCGCGAAATCCACCAGCATGATCGCGTTCTTGGTGACGATGCCCATCAGCATCAGAAGGCCGATCACCACCGGCATCGATATCGCCTTGTGCGTCAGCAGCAGCGCGATGATCGAGCCGCCGATCGACAGCGGCAGCGATAAGAGGATGGTGACCGGCTGCAGGAAACTGCCGAACAGCAGCACGAGCAGCGTATAGACCATCATCAGGCCCGCGCCCATCGCAGCGGCGAACGACGCGAAGACCTCGGACATCACCTCGATGTCGCCGGTCTCGACGATCTCGACCCCGGGCGGGAGTTTCCGCGCCGTCGGCAGCGCGTGGATCGCCTGCACGGCCTCACCCAGCGCCGCATCGCCACGCAGGTCGCCATCGATCGTCACGCGCCGCTTGCGATCGTAACGGTTGATCGCGGTCGGTCCGTGGCTCATCGAGAAATCCGCGACCACCGAAAGCGGCGTCGCCGCGCCCGACGCCGTCGCCACACGCAGATCCTGCAGCACGCCGTAGCGCCTGCGCGCCGACTGATCGAGTTCGACGCGGATCGGAACGAGACGGTCGCCTGCATTGAATTTGCCGAGATTGGCGTCGATGTCGCCGAGGGTCGCGACCCGGATCGTCTCCGATAGCGCTTCGGTCGAGACGCCCAGGTCGGCCGCGATCTGCCGCTTGGGCTCGATGCGCAATTCCGGCCTGTCCAGCTCCGCCGTCGAAGTCGGGTTTTCGATGATCGGAATCCCGCGCATTTCGCTCGCGAGCTGATTGGCCGTGTCGTTGATCAGATCCATGTCGCGCCCGGCGACGATCAGTGAAAGATCGCGCTGGCCGTTGTCCTTCAAGAACCAGTAGCGGATGTCGGGCTGATCGGCGAGAATCGCGCCGATCCGCAGTTGCAGATCCTTTTGCGTCGCCGCGCGTTTGGATTTGTGGACGAGATTCACGACGATCGTCGCCTTGCGCGGCTCCGCCCCGCCGCCGAGGATCTCCCCGCCGAAGATGAGCGCCGAACGCACCTCCGGCATCGCCTTCAATTCGTTCGAAATCACTCGCACGACTTTGTCGGTGTCCTCCAGGCGCGAACCCGGCGGCAGCTCCACCGCCAGCAGCGCGCGACCCAGGTCGTCGGCGGGGATGAATCCGGACGGCAAGAGCCGCGTCGACAAGAGCGAGGCGGCGAAGATCACGACGCCGGCGAGCAGGGTCAGCCAGCGATGGCGGACCGAGGCGCGAACCAGCGACGTATAGAACCGCATGATCGCGCCGTCGCGATGTTCCCTGCCCTGGGGCGCGCGCAGGAAATAGGCCGCCACCACCGGCGTCACGAAGCGCGCGACCAACAGCGAGAACAGCACGGCGATCGCGACGGTCAGACCGAACTGGCGAAAATATTGGCCGGCAATGCCGCCCATGAAGCTGACGGGCGCGAAGATCGCCGCGATCGACAGCGAGATCGCGATGACCGCCAGGCCGATCTCGTCCGCAGCCTCCAGCGAGGCGCGATACGCCGACTTGCCCATCCGCATGTGGCGGACGATGTTTTCGATCTCGACGATCGCGTCGTCCACGAGAATGCCGGTGACGAGCGTGATCGCGAGAAGACTGACGAGATTGAGCGAGAAGCCCATCGCATCGATTGCCCAGAAGGTCGGGATGATCGATAGCGGAAGCGCGATCGCGGTGACGATCGTGGCGCGAAAGTCACGCAGGAACACGAGTACGACGACGACCGCCAGCAGGGCGCCCTCGATCAGCGTCTCCATCGTCGAGCGGTAATTGCCCAGTTCGTTGTCGACTTGCGTGTCGACCCTGGTGAAGGTCACCTCGGGATGCGCCGCCTGAATACGCGCGAGCCTCGCCTCGACGAGGCGATCGACGGTCACGTCGCTGGCGCCCTTGCCGCGCGAGACCGAGAAGGCGACGATCGGCTCGTCGAACAGCCTGGCGAAGGTTCGCGGCTCGGCGGCGCCGTCCGTGATCGTCCCCAGTTCGTCGAGCCGGACTTTGCGCCCGCCGGAAAGCGCGATCGGCAAAGCCGCGAGATCGGCGACCGAGCGCGCGCCCGCCAGCGTGCGGATCGCCTGCTCCTGGCCGGCGACCTCGCCGCGCCCGCCGCCGAGATCGACATTGTCGGCCCGAACCTGGTCGTTGACCCTCGCCGCGGTGACGCCGAGCGCGAGCAGCTTCTCCGGATCGAGCGAAACCCGGATTTCGCGATCGACGCCGCCATTGCGCTTGACCTCGCCGACCCCTTTGACGCTCTGCAACTCGCGCGAGACGTCGTCGTCGATGAACCAGGACAATTGCTCGACCGTCATTCCGGGCGCCGAAGCGGCGTAGGTGACGATCGGCAGACCCTCGATGTCGATGCGGCTGATGATCGGCTCGTCGATCGTGCGCGGAAGGTCGCTCCTGATCTTTCCGATCTGATCCTTGACGTCGTTCAGCGCGCGGTCGATGTCGACCGAGCCGACGTTAAATTGCACCAGCGTCGAGGACGAGCCGTCGGTGACCTGGGAAATGATATGCCAGACGCCGTTCAGGCCGGCGACCGAATCCTCGACCGTCTTGGTCACTTGAGATTCGAGCTCCGACGGCGCGGCGCCCGATTGGGTGATCAGCACCCGCACGATCGGAATGTCGATGTTCGGGAACCGCGTGATCGACATCGTGCGAAAGCTGACGACGCCGAGCAGGAACAGCACGGCGAACAGCACGATCGACGGAATCGGCTTGCGGATCGACCAGGCGGAAACGTTCAGACGCATCCGGCGCTCCTAGCTTCCGTTCGGGGTCGCGGGCATCGGCCGGACGACGTCGCCGGGCCGCAGGAACGCTGCCGCGCGCGCAACCAGGGTTTCGCCCGCCGCCACGCCTTTGCGGATCTCCACCTCGTCGCCCTCGACGATTCCAGCGCTCACGCGCCGTTCCTCGACGCGCCCGTCGCGCACGACCAGCGCGAGCGCGAGATCCCCATCTCGCCGCAGCGCGGTCGACGGCGCGCCCACGCCCTCGCGCCGCGCGATCTCGACTTCGCCGGAGACGAATTCGCCCAGATGCGCATGCGATGCGTCGGAGAGCGCGATGCGCACCTTGCCGGTGCGGCTCGCCTTGTCGACTTCCTGGTTGACCAGCCGGATCTGGCCGTCAACTGCGCCCTCGACGCCTGGTAGGCGCAATTTGGCGGGCATGCCTACGACGAGCCGGGCGAGCGACTGCTCCGGCACCTCGGCTTCGAGGTCGATCGCGCCGGCCTTGATGATGCGAAACAGCGGCTCGCCGGAGAAGGCGACGGTTTGGCCGACTCGGGCCGAGCGCCGGCTCACGATCCCGGACACGGGCGCCGTCACTTCGGTGCGCCCGATTCGCACCAACAACTCCAACCGCTCGGCGGCGCGGCTATTCCGATCGGCTTGGGCTACGCTCAGCGCATTCTTCGCAGCCGCGAGCAGAGCGCGGGCGGTCTTTGCGGCGGTCTGGCGCTGTTCGACCGTCGAAGCCGACATGATGCCGGACCCGAGCTTGCGCGCGCGTTCGTAATCGTCCTCGGCGCCTGTCAACTGCGCCTCGGTCTGCGTGATCGTGTCGCGAGCCTGCGCGATCCCCGCGTCGGCGCGCAAGGTCGCATCGTCGTTTTCGACGAGCATCGCATTGAGCTGGGTGCTGTCGATTCGCGCCAGCACCTGACCGGCCTTCACCGCGTCGCCGTCCTCCGCGTCGATTTCGACGATGCTCAGCGCGTCGATGCGCGCCGCGACCTGGACCTCCTCGCGGGCGACGAGGGTTCCCGACACGAACAGGCGATCGACGAATTCACGAGTTTTGGCGGCAGTAACCGTAACCGCCGGCGGCTCCACGACGCGGGGCGCCTCGGCCTCGTCGGCGGCCGGCGTGGGACAAGCCACGGCCGGCTTCAGGCCGAAGCCGGCGAGCGCGGCCATCGGCGGCGAGCAGGGTGCGAAGGTCTTGCCATACCAGAGGCCGGCGACCGCGAGCACGCCTAGTATGACGACGGTGACGAGTGCCCGGCGCATCGCTAGATCTCCTCGGCCGTTTTGCCCAGCATCGGCGCCAGCGCGCCGGCGAGCAAAGCCTCGAGAACGCCCAACGCCATGGCGGCTGCGGCCTCGCGATCGAAGTCGGGCTCGAGCGCGAGTCGCTTGAACAGTCCACCGACTAGCGTGAAGAGGACTTTCGCGGCGAACGCGGGATTCAACGTGGCGCCCGCCGCGGCGCCGGAGGCGCCAACGGCATGCAAGACCTTTGTCAACCCGGCGAGCACATCAGCGTCAACGGCGGCGGTGATCGCGGCGACCCGCGGATTGCGCCCGGCTTCCGCCCAGATTTCCACGATCATGCGGGCTTTTTCCGTCGGACGGGAAAGAAGATGCTCGCGTAATGTCGTAGCGAACGCCTGCCTCAGGTCGAGGCGGCCGATCAGTTCCGAGAAAACCTCGGTGCGCTGGACCTGGTCGGCCATACACAAGCCCTCGACGATCGCCTCCTTGGACGGGAAATAACGGTAGAGATTGCCGGCGCTCATGCCGGCTTCGTCCGCAACCTGCTGCATGGTGGTCGCGTGGAAACCGAACCGGACGAACGCGCGCTCGGCGGCGGCCACGATATGCGCGCGGCGTTCGGCGTCCGCCGTACGTTTCGGCGCTGTGGAGGTTGAAACGCGAGCGAGGGACATCGAGGGCCAGTGAGAATGAACGTTCATTCTCCTGCCCGCAGATTGTGGCGCGAACGTGTCCGCGAGGTGCTGCCCCCCTCCCCCGGGTTGGGGTGAGGGCGCGTCGCAGGCTGCACGCCCCAAGGAAGCCCCTCATCCGGCGCTTCGCGCCACCTTCTCCCGCAAGCGGGAGAAGGGGAGCACTTGCTCACAGGCGTCGCGAGCGCACGTCTGGCAGAAAATAGGTCAACAGGCCGATCGCCGGCAGGAAAGCGCACAGCCGATAGACAAAGGTCAGGCTGGTGTAATCCGCGAGCAGGCCGAGCGCGGCCGCGCCGATCCCTCCCAGCCCGAACGACAGGCCGAAGAACAGGCCCGCAATCGCTCCAATATTGCCGGGCGCCAGTTCCTGCGCGTAGACGACCATCGCCGAAAACGCCGACGACAGGATCAGCCCGATCGCGACGCTGTCGACGACGGTGCCAACCAGGCCAAGATGCGGCAGCAGCAGGGTGAACGGCAACACGCCGAGGATCGAGACCCAGATTACGTACTTGCGCCCGATGCGGTCGCCGATCGGGCCGCCCGCCAAAGTGCCCGCCGCGACCGCGCCGAGGAAGACGAATAGCAGAACTTGCGCCTCCTGGAGCGAGACCTGGAACGTCTGGATCAGATAGAACGTGTAATAGCTGTTGATGCTCGCGAGATAGAAAGTCTTCGAGAACAGCAGCACGACGAGGATTGTCAACGACCTGACGACGATCGCGCGCGGAAGCGCCGGCGGCGCTGCCGAAACCGACCCCGCCGCCTTGCGGGCGGCGCGATGGGCGACGTGCCATTGGGCGACGCGGCTGAGGATGATCACCGCGACGAAGGCGAGCGCGGTGAAGGCGAGCACCGAACGCTGGCCGCCGGGAACCACGATGAACGCGGCCATCAACGGCCCCAGCGACTGGCCGAAATTGCCGCCGACCTGGAACAGGCTTTGCGCGAAGCCATGCCGCCCTCCCGACGCCGCGCGGGCAACCCGCGAGGCCTCGGGATGGAAAATTGCGCTGCCGACGCCGATCAGTGCGACCGAGCCTAGCAGCATCGGATAATTCACGCTGAAAGCAAGAAGGACCAGTCCGGCCATCGTGAACGCCATCGCGGAGGGCAGGCCCCAGGGGACCGGCCGACGATCGGTGTACATCCCGATGAAAGGCTGCAGCAGCGAGGCCGTCACCTGAAAGACCAAGGTGATCAGCCCGGTCTGGAAGAACGAAAGCGAGTATGTATCGCGAAACACAGGATAGAGCGCCGGCGCGAGCGACTGCATCATGTCGTTCAGCATGTGCGAACCGCT
>DASXYQ010000101.1:0-2294 GCA_036502445.1 Roseiarcus sp.
CGAGATAAGACGCTTGGATAGACCGCCTGTAAGTATCTTCGGTAGCATTGGCATTTTTTTGTCGATCGGCCGCCAAAAGACGTAGGCAATATTCGCTGTCATCAACATATTCGCTGTAACCGTTCACATTCCCCTTGTTCAGGGCAGTGTATCCGGTTGACTCCGGCTCGCGCGAGGACGGCCGCATCGGCGTTTGGGGAAGCGAATCGTTCGCCGGGTTTTTGCGGGTAGAAACGCCTGAGCCGGCGGGAGGAACCGCCGCTCAGGCGAGGGCTTTCGTGGGGATTGCGGGCAGCGGCAGGTTCGCGCGGGCGGCGGCGATGAGGCCGCAGGCGTAGGCCCAGGTCTCGATGCCCCGTTGGCGGCAGGTGGCGATGACGCTGAGGCCGGCGGCGTAGAACCGGCTGCCTTCATCGGTTCGGGTCCCGAAGCTGATGCGCCGGGCGATCACGGCGTGGCGCAAGGCGCGCTCGGCTTCGTTGTTGGTCGGCGGCAGGTTCGGGGCCGACACAAAAGCGACGACGGCCTCCCAGTCGTTGAGGATCTCGCCGGCGAGGTCGCGAACCTTCTTCTCGACCTCGTGCCGGTTGCACTGGCAGTTCCACTCGATGCGGGCCATCAGCCGCTTGACGGCCGGCGTTTCGCCGCCCTCGCCGTCGTGGACCCGCTCGATCAGGCGGCGCAAGTCGCGCACGAGTTCGCGGCCGAATCCGGAGCCGGCGCCGTACCAGCCCTGCGCGAGCGCGAGGCCCTTGCGAATCAGATGCGCCAGGCAGCGCTGGCGGCGCGGATGATCGCGGTAGGCGACGTAGCCGTCGGTGACCAGCCAGCCCAGGAAGGCGTCGCCGATCAGCGCGGTCAGTTCCTCCTTGCGGCGGCTAGCGATGCGGAAGATGGTCGTCATCGCCGTCGTCGCCACCCACATCCAGCGCAGGACGCCGCGCTGATACCAGGGGGTCTCGTCGAGATGGACGATATCGGCCGCGCGCACCTCCTGAATGAGTTGCTCGACGACGGGCTCGCTCGCCAGGCCGAATTCGTGGATGCAGCGTTCGATGGTCGCCACGCCGAGCTCCAGGCTCAGCCAGTCGCCCAAGAATTCCTGGATCTTGCGGCGCGAGAGGCGGAAGCGGAGCGACAGTGCGGCGATGAAGGTCGCCAGCATCGGGCCGACCAGACAGCACTCGCTCATTTGCAGGTTCCGCCGGCGCCCCTCGATATCCGAGCGCGATCCGACGCCGGGGCGGGCGATGCTCCGGTGGCCGCAAGGGCAGCGCACGGCGAAGTAGACGTGCTTGGTCGCCGTGACTTGAAGAGCCATTTCGCCGCGGGCGAGTTCGAGGCTGTTGTGCGCGCCGACGCATCGGCGCTCCAGGTTCGGCCCCAGGGCGCCATGGCAGGCGGCGCAGACGATCGGCGCGTGCGGGATTTCCGCGCTCACGACGATCGGCTGGGAGCGCCAGAACCCTTTCGCGCCGGGCTTTTTGCCGGCGGGCTTGGCGGTCTTCTTCTCGCATCGTTCGCCGGCGTTCTCGGGCGGGGCGGCGGAAGGCGCTGCGCCGCCGTCCCGATCGGCCGCGGCCGGTTTTCCTCTCTCGCCCCGCCGATACGGATCGTCGCTCGACGGCGGGCGCGAACTGGTCGAAGAGTCCTCGCCCGCGCTGTTGGCCAGCGAACGCGCCAACTCGCGCCACCGCCACGCCAGCTCTTCGAGTTCCTCGCGCGACATCGTCGCGAGGTCTGTCCGCTTGATATCGTTCAGGTCCGGGGCGAATCGGCGAGGCACTCAAGGCGTAGAATCGCATTCGCGCCAAAGCGCAAGCGCTCCGCTCGCCGTTCGGACGGCAACCGGCTCCCCTCACTCGAGTGGTGCAAAGGGGGGATGTGAACGGTTACAACACTTTGGATTTTTTTTCCCTTGTAACCCATTGAAATCCCACAAAACCGCCGAAGGAATCTTTGGAAATCCTTGGACAGAAACAGTCTAGATTTGGAAAAGCTTGCCAAAAAGCCCGCCATACTTCCGCCGCTTTACCGGCGCGGCGCCGCTCGCGGATCGGAGCTCGGCGCGCGGCCGACGATCGCGCCTACGCCTCGCCGAACACGCGGGCGAAAATCGTGTCGACGTGCTTGAAGTGATAGCCGAGGTCGAACACGGCTTCGAGCTCCTTGTCCGACAATGCGTGCTTGACGTGGTTGTCGGCCTTCAGGAACGTCAGGAAGTCGCCTTCACCGCGCCAGACCTTCATCGCGTTCTTCTGCACAATGCGATAGGCGTCCTCGCGCGCGAGGCC
>DASXYQ010000102.1:0-9330 GCA_036502445.1 Roseiarcus sp.
ACAAGGACCTTGTCGCCGGCCAGCACGCGAATGCGGTTCTTGCGCATCTTGCCCGCCGTATGGGCGATGATTTCGTGTTCGTTTTCGAGTTTGACTCGAAATGTCGCATTGGGAAGCAGTTCCACCACGAAACCCGGAAACTCCAGCAATTCTTCCTTCGACATTGGGGCCTTTCTGTTGTCGCCGCCTGCCTCGTATCGACGCCGCGAATCCGTGTCCCGGCGGCGATTCCGATCCGATCCGAAGGGCGCCCGGCCGATCGGGCCGGCGTAAAGCGCGCGGACCCTATCCGATTTCACGCCAAAGAGGAAACCGCTTTATCGCCGAAAACCCGCCACAAACGGCATCAGCCGTTCTCGCGCCGCAACCGCCGGAATTGTCGGATGCTGAAAGGTATGGAAGCCAAATAGAGCAGCGACAGAGCTATCAGGGCCTGCAGCGGATAGCTGACGATCAACAGCAAGGCCACCGCCAGAGCGATCAGAACGACGGCGACGTATTCGCGCGGCACCCGCCCGATCGACTTTCCGGAGAAATGCGGCACGCGGCTGGCCATCAGCAGCGCGACGCCGAGGACATACGCCAGTTCGAGCCACAGGAAAGGCGAGGCCGGCGCGCCGCCCGAGACCAGAAAACCGCAATATACCGGCAACAGCCCCACGATCGCGCCGGCGGGCGCGGGCATGCCGACAAAGAAAGTCTTGCGCCAAGCCGGCAAGTCGGGATCGTAGATCATCACGTTGAACCGCGCCAGCCGAAGCGAGCAGGCGATCGCGAACACGAGCGTCGCCATCCAACCCAGAGCCTTCAACTTTTCGAGCCCAGAGAGGTAGAGCACGAGGGCTGGTGCGACGCCGAAATCGACGAAATCAGCCAGCGAGTCCAATTCCGCCCCAAAACGCGAGGTGCCTTTCAGAGCGCGGGCGATGCGCCCGTCCAATCCGTCCAGCACCGCCGCCGCGGCGATAGCGCTCACCGCCCATTCGATCGAGCCCTCAAAGGCGAACCTAATCGCGGTCAATCCCAAGCACAACGCCAGCAGCGTAATGACGTTGGGGATGAGCAAGCGTAGCGGCACCGCGCGGAACCGGCCACGCTCACGGGCGCCCGCGACGGCAGGAGAGACCGGTGCGCTCTCGTCCATTGGGAGAAACCTCGCGGAAGCGAATTTAGCTAAGGCGGAATCGCCGCGGGGGCTCCTGGGTCCCGACGTTCGCGATCACCGTCTCGCCGGCGATCGCTCGGCTGCCGAGGCCGACGACGATGCGCGCGTCTTCGGGCATATAGACGTCGACGCGGGAACCAAAGCGGATCAGTCCGAAGCGATCGCCCGCGACGAGACGTGAGCCCTCTTCGACGAAGCAGACGATGCGCCGCGCGACCAAGCCGGCGATCTGCACCACGCCGAAGAAGCCCTCCGCGGACTCGATGACGACCCCGTTGCGTTCGTTGTCCTCGCTGGCCTTGTCGAGGTCGGCGCTGAGGAACAGACCGGGACGATAGGCGATGTGCGCCACTCGCCCTTCTACGGGCGCGCGATTGACATGGCAGTCGAACACCGACATGAATATCGAAACGCGTGGCAGCGGCTGCGCGCCCAATCCGAGATCGGCCGGCGGCACGGCGTGGCCTTCAAAGCATACCCGGCCGTCGGCCGGGGACACGACGAGATCGGCGCGAACCGGCGTCACTCGCGCGGGATCGCGGAAGAAGTAGGCGCACCAGATGCTCGCGATCGCGCCCAGCCAACCCAGCGGCGCCCATATCCATCCCAGAACCAGCGTCGCCACGACGAAGCCCGCGACGAAGATATATCCCTGCGGATGGATCGGAGCGATCTGACGCCGAATGGATTGAAAAACCGACATGGCTTGCGCTCGAAGGGAGGAGAGGCCGGTCTTGTGGCGCCAAATGTGCCGAAAGTCACGGCAGCCGTTCTCCCGCTTGCGTAAGAAGGTGGCGATACGGCGTCGAAGGACGTTGGTCTTCGACTGCCTACGGCGCCGGATGAGGTCGTCGTAACTGCCCGAACCCTCGCCCGCGAAAGCGGGAGAGGGGCACTGCTACGGCTGCGCGCTCGCCTCGAGGTCCGCTTCGTCCTGGGCGGCGCGGCGCAACGCCTCCTCTGCGGCGTCCACCTCGCGCTGGCGGCTCCACAGGCCCGCGTAGAGACCGCCGCGCGCGAGCAACTCCTCATGCCTGCCGCGTTCGGCGATGACCCCCTTGTCGAGCACCAGGATTTCATCGGCGTGCACGACCGTCGACAGCCGATGTGCGATGATCAGCGTCGTGCGCCCCCGGGAGACCCGCTCGAGCGCGGCTTGAATCTCGCGTTCGGTGAAGGTGTCGAGCGCAGAGGTCGCCTCGTCGAGCACCAGAATCGGCGGCGCCTTCAAAATGGTGCGCGCGATGGCGACGCGCTGCTTCTCGCCGCCCGAGAGTTTCAGGCCGCGCTCGCCGACCTGCGCGCTGTAACCGTGCGGCATCGAGCGAATGAAGGCGTCGATCTGCGCGTTCCTCGCCGCCGCCTCGACCTCCGCGTCGCTCGAAGGGTCACGACCGTAGCGGATGTTGTAGAGGATCGAATCGTTGAACAGCACGGTGTCTTGCGGAACCATGCCGATCGCTGAATGCAGCGAAGTCTGGGTCACGGCGCGGATATCCTGCCCATCGATGGTTATCCGACCCGACGAAGGCTCGTAGAACCGAAACAGGAGGCGTGAGATCGTCGACTTTCCCGCCCCGGAAGGGCCGACGATGGCGATGGTGTGGCCCGCCGGCGCCTCGAACGATATTCCCCGCAGGATCGGCCTGTCCGCGTCGTAATGGAACGCGACGTTCTCGAAACGGACCGCGCCCGCGGAAACCTCGAGATCGCGCGCGCCGGGCGCGTCGCGAATTTCCGGATGTTGGTCGAGGATGTCGAACATCGCCCCGATGTCGACGATCGCCTGCTTGATCTCGCGATACACCATGCCCATGAAATTGAGCGGTTGATAGAGCTGCACCATCATGATGTTCAGGAGCGCGAAATCACCCGCGGTATTGCGTCCTGCCCGAATATTGAAGACGCACATTACGAGCAAGGTGATCCAGCCGCAGGTGAAAATGACAGCCTGCCCCGTATTCAGCACAGCCATGGATGTATAAGTGCGTACGCTGAGTCGCTCGTATCGCGCCATGGCCTTGTCGTAGCGAGCGGCTTCGCGTTCCTCCGCACCGAAATACTTGACGGTTTCGAAATTGAGCAGGCTATCAATCGCCTTGGTATTGGCGTCGCTGTCGCTTTCGTTCATCGAACGTCGGATCGAAATGCGCCAGTTGGTGGCGATGGTGGTGAATACGAGATACACTAGAACGGTAATCAGAATGGCCGCGACGTATCGCCAATCGAACGTATAGAACAGAGCCGCTATGACAAACGCGAATTCGACCAGCGTCGGAACAGCGGTGAGCATGGAAGTTCGAATAATCGTTTCGATGGCGTTGCGTCCGCGCTCGAGAACCCTCGTCAGTCCGCCGGTCTTGCGCTCGAGATGAAAGCGCAACGAAAGCTGATGCAAATGAACGAAAACCTCGATCGCCAACTTTCGCACCCCGTTCATCGCCACCGATGCGAACAGCGCGTCTCGGCCCTGTTGCGTCAACGACATGCCGACGCGCAAAAGCCCGTAAGTGATCGTGAGGACCACGACCGCCCGCAAGAACGGGAACGACTGGAGCGCTTGCACGAGATTCTTGGCCGCCAAAGCGTCGGTGACCCATTTGAACGCATAGGGGGTCGCGATAGTGAACAACTTCGAAGCGATCATCAGCACGACCGCGAGCGCCACGCGGAGCCGCAGGTCGGCTCGGTCCGCGGGCCATAGGTATGGCAATAGCAGCCGCACCGTTCCCACGAACGTGTCGCGATCCGCTCGACCCGACCTGCCCGCCACAAAAGACGTCGATTTTTGATGTTTCATTGGGATCCGTCGTGGCGTTTCGATGGGGATATAGTCGCTTCGCGGCGCCTCTGCATCCCCGCCGCCAGGCGCGGTGGACTTTTCTCGGCCTCCGCCCCGGTTCGATGATTGATTTTCGATCTGAAAGGCCTCGCGATGTTGCGGCGCTCCGCCTCTACATTTATGAAGCCTCCTATGGCACAACGTCATTCACGTTGTCGGCAAAATTGTTTCGGTCTCGAAAACTGCCCTGACACTACAAAAATTGTCAATCTCAGTCTTGATTTGCTTGTTGTTTAGGATTACAGAACAAGCACTCTAGGCACGAGCGAATCGACTTTCGTTGCATCGGGGTCGGGCAGAACCAAGGCGATGCCTTGGCTGAAGGCCTGTCGAGAACCAAGCTTTGCCGTTACCGGGCCCGAGGAGTTGTTGTCATTATGAGCGATACCAATAATCACATAGAGCTCGCCGCCGAGATCGTTTCGGCCTATGTTTCGAACAATTCAGTGCCCGCAAGCGAGCTGGCAACTTTGCTGGGCGACATCCACTCCGCGATCGTCCGCGTTTCGACCGGCGCGGTCGTCGCCGTTCCCGAGGTGGCCAAACCGGCGGTAGCACCGAAGAAGTCGATCACCAACGACTACATCATATGCTTGGAGGACGGCCGCAAGTTCAAGTCGTTGAAGCGGCATTTGCGCACGCAATACAACATGTCGCCCGAGCAATACCGCGAGAAATGGGCGCTGCCCGCCGATTACCCGATGGTGGCTCCGGCCTATGCAAAGGCGCGGTCGGCCCTCGCCAAGCAGATGGGTCTCGGCCAGCAGCGGCGCCGCCGGACCAAGTAAGCGCTGGCGGATAAACGGGCGCTGCTTTACATCGGGGGGTCTTGGGCGCCCCAAATCGGAGCGATGCTGTTTCGCCGAGTCTCCGGCTGCGGGTTTCATTCAATCCGCAGCAATAAACGGCCCCGCAACGCTTCTACGGACGGCGTCCGCATCGTTTGCGGCGTGCGCGCCGCGAATCGGGATGCTCGCGAACTCGAGCATCCAGAATACCACGAAGCTACGAGGCTTGCCGCCATGCCCCTTTCGACGACTTGCGGGCCAACGTCGCGCTTCGCGTGTCTCCACGGCTGGATCCCGCTTTCGCGGGGACGGCACGGTGTGGCTTGGTTGGTCGCGATACAGCAGTTGTTTCGGCGTCGTCCAAGCCGAAGTCGGGGAACCCCGGGGGTTGCTTCCCCGTCGCTTCGCTCTGGGTCGCAATCATGGATACCCAGTTCAATCAAGTCCGCTCGCGTAGCGTTCGACCAGCAGGAACTTCTGGACCTTTCCGGTCGGCGTTCCGGCAGCGGCTCGTCCTGAAAATATAGGGTCTTTGGCGTCTTGAATCCGGCGAGTCTCTCTCGGCAGGCCGCCAGGACGCCCTCTACGGTAAGCGCCCCGCCCGCGCCGGGCGCTCTCACGATCGAGGCGGCGACTCGCTCGCCCCAGAGTTCATCGGGAAGACCAAACACCGCGCAATCGGCGACGCCGGGAATGGCGATCAGCGTTTCTTCGACCTCGGCGGCGTGGACGTTCTGGCCCCCCGTGATGATCATATCCTTCAGGCGGCCATTGATGAAGACGAAGCCGTCTACATTCATCATGCCAAGGTCGCCGGTGTGAACCCAGCCGCCGCGGAACGTCTCCGCCGATTTCTTGGGGTTGTCGAAATAGCGCGTAACGGTGGCGGGCGATCGCCCGACGATCTCCCCGATCTCTCCCGGCGCCGCGCGGCTCCCGTCCGGACGCTGGATCCCAATCTCTGCGAAGGCCAGCGCGGCGCCGATAGATTCCGGATACAGAGTTCGATCCGACGGCGTGCTGACCGTCAGCGCGCCGGTCTCCTGCATGCCATAATACTCGTATATCTGCGAACACAGCCCAGACGCCACGCGCTCGCGGAGAGGGGCGGGAAACATCGCGCCGGCGAACACGAGGGCGCGCAGCGAACGCAAGTCTCGGCCCGACAGGCCCGCTTCGCCGAGCATCAACGCCGCCATGGTCGGCACGAGATTGACGATGCTCACGCGCTCGGCCTCGATCAGCCGCAGCGCCTCGCCGGGTTGAAAGTCGGTCAGCACGTTGCGCGCGCCGAACAGCAGCCCGCCGGCCAGCCAAGCATAGCCGACGCGTCCGAACGCCGGAAAGACCGTCATGAAGACGTCGCGCGAGGTCGCGTCGAACGCATCGATAAAATATTGACCGCGGCATTGTTGAATTGCGTCAGGGCGTAGGACTTCGGCAGGCCTGTCGTTCCCGAGGTCAGGTTGAAATAGAAGAGATCGTGCTCTTCGACCTCGACCTCCGGATCGGCGGAGGAAGCGCTCGCAAGCAGCGCCTCGTACTCCATCGCCCAGGCGGGCCGTCTGTCTCCGATCGCGACGAACGACTTCACCTCGGGGAGCGCGGCGCGAACCTGATCGGCGACGGAAGTGAAGCGGGTTTCGAACAGCATCGACCGCGCCTCCATGGCCCCCATCAGCGCGAGGATTTCCGCTGGCGCGAGCCGATAGTTCAGCGGAATCCCCACCAGCCCCAACTTGGCCACCGCGAAATAGATCTCCGCCAGCTCGGCGCGATTGTTGCAGAGAAAGCCCACGACGTCCGGCTTCCGCAAGCCGAACCTGAGCAAGGTGTGGGCGAGACGGTTGCACCTTTCGTCGACCTGCCGGAAACTGAATCGCCGTCCCGTGCCCGCGCAAAAGATCGCCTCGCTATCTCGAAAACGCCGAGCCGCGGTCGAGACGATGTTCGCGGCGACGAATTTACCCAGCGCGCGGGGACCGCTCGAGTTCGCGCCAGCCGCGGCGTCCGCATCGACCATAAATCCCCTCCCTCGGCGCATGTTGGAAGTCTCGCATTATCCCGTTTTCCCGCGCGTTGCGACCCTATTCGGCGTTTTGGGAGCCCCTCCCCGCCCCTTGCGGGGGTGGGCGCCACCCCATCCCTTCCCCGCCCCGCCAGCGGCGGGGAGCGGACTCGCGCGCTTGATCTTGCCCCTCTTATGTCTACACATGAAAACCACGACTACGTGAAAACCGAGACGGTCCGAGGCCATGGCGCCCTCCTTTTCCTGTGATCGGCTCTGGACCGGCGCGCGGCTGGCGACGCTCGCGCCGCAGCGGATCGGCGTGGGCGTCATCGAACGCGGCGCGGTTGCGGTACGCGAGGGACGCATCGTCTTCGCCGGCGCGGAGGCGGACTTATCGACGACGCTACGGAACGCCAGAGAGACGATCCCCTGCGACGGTCGCTGGATCACCCCGGGCCTGATCGATTGCCATACCCACCTCGTCTATGCGGGAAACCGCGCAGGCGAATTCGAGATGCGGCTGCGCGGCGCGAGCTATGAGGAGGTCGCGCGCGCCGGCGGCGGCATCGTTTCCTCCGTCAAAGCCCTGCGCGCGGCGAGCGAGGACGAACTCGTCCGCCAGAGCTTGCCGCGTCTCGATGCGCTGATCGGCGAGGGCGTCACGACGATCGAGATCAAATCCGGCTATGGCCTCGATTTGCCGAACGAGCGCAAATCGCTGCTCGCCGCTGGACGCATGGGCCGCGAACGATCCGTGTCGGTCCGACGAACCTTTCTCGGCGCCCACGCCCTGCCACCCGAGTTCGCGGGCGACAAGACCGGTTTCATCGAGGCGATCGTAAGGGCGATCCTGCCTGCCCTCGCCCGCGAAGGGTTGATCGACGCCGTCGACGGCTTCTGCGAAGGCATCGCGTTCTCGCCCGAAGAAATCGCTCGCGTCTTCGATGCGGCGCGCGCGCTCGGGCTGCCGGTGAAGCTTCACGCCGATCAGCTCTCCAATCTGCATGGCGCGGCGCTGGCGGCGCGCTTCGGCGCGCTCTCCGCCGACCACCTCGAACAGAGCGACGAAGACAGCGCAGCGGCGATGGCGCGCGCGCGAACGACCGCCGTAATATTGCCCGGCGCTTATTATTTCATCCGGGAGACAAATGCGCCGCCGATCACGCTGTTTCGCAAGTATGGGGTTCCGATGGCGGTCGCCACCGACTGCAATCCCGGCACTTCGCCGATGACCTCGCTGCTGCTGGCCATGAACATGGCCGCGACCATGTTCAGGATGACGGTCGACGAGTGCATTGCCGGCGTCACTCGGGAGGCGGCCCGCGCGCTCGGGCTCGCCGCCGACGTAGGTTCGCTGGAGGCCGGCAAATCGGCGGATCTGGCGGTCTGGAACATCGACCAACCCGCCGAACTCGTCTACCGGCTGGGCTTCAATCCGCTACACGCCCGCGTCTGGAAGGGCCGATGAACGACATCCTCATGCGTCCTGGCGCGACGTCCCTTGCCGATTGGCGCGACGTCTATCGCGGCGCAGGCGCGGTGCTCGATCCCGCCTGCTGGCCGCGGGTCGAGGCGAGCGCCGAGGCGATCGCGCGCATGTTGCGCAAAGGCGAGCCGGTCTATGGCGTGAACACCGGTTTCGGCAAACTCGCGAGCGTCCGTATCGCGGAGGCAGACCTCGCGAGGCTGCAACGCAACATCGTGCTTTCGCATGCCGCGGGCGTCGGCGAGGCGGCGCCCACTCCGATCGTCCGGCTGATGATTGCCCTGAAACTCGGGAGCCTGGCCCAGGGGGCCTCCGGCGTGCGGCGGGAAACGCTTGCGCTCTTGCAAGCGATGCTGGCGCGCGGCGTGACGCCCGTCGTCCCCGTGCAAGGCTCTGTCGGCGCGTCGGGCGATCTCGCGCCGCTGGCCCACATGGCCGCGGCGATGATCGGGGTCGGTGAAGTCTTTTTCGAGGGCCGCCGCCTGCCTGCGGGCGTTGCTCTCGCCGAGGCCGGGCTGGCGCCGCTCGCGCTCGGCCCGAAGGAGGGGCTCGCGCTGCTCAACGGCACGCAATTCTCCACCGCATACGCTCTCGCAGCGTTGTTCGAGGCGGAGCGGCTGTTCCAGTCGGCGCTGCTGAGCGGCGCCCTATCGACCGATGCGGCGCGCGGATCGGACGCGCCGTTCGATTGGCGCATCCACGCGTTGCGCGGCCATCGCGGCCAGATCGAGACCGCGGCGGCGCTGCGGGACCTCATGGCGGGCAGCGCCATTCGCGCCTCGCATCTCACGAACGACGACCGCGTGCAGGACCCCTATTGCCTGCGCTGCCAGCCGCAGGTGATGGGCGCAGCATTGGATGTACTGCGCCAGGCGGCGACCACGCTCGGCACCGAGGCGAACGGCGTTTCCGACAATCCGCTGATCTTCCCAGAGGCCGACGAGGCCCAAGACGAAGCATTGTCGGGCGGCAATTTCCACGCGGAACCCGTCGCCTTCGCCGCCGACATGATCGCGCTCGCCATCTGCGAGATCGGCT
>DASXYQ010000103.1:0-3543 GCA_036502445.1 Roseiarcus sp.
CGGAATTGCGGTCACCGACATGCTCGAGTATTGGCGAGCGGGCCATGAGGCGAAGGGCGAATGAGCAAGATCGTCATCGACGGCAAGGAAATCGACGTTCCCGCCGAATACACGCTGCTTCAGGCCTGCGAGATGGCGGGCGCCGAGGTGCCGCTTTTCTGCTTTCATGAGCGGCTTTCGATCGCCGGCAATTGCCGCATGTGCCTCGTCGAGGTGAAGGGCGGCCCGCCCAAACCGACGGCGTCCTGCGCAATGGCGGTGAAGGATTTGCGGCCGGGCCCAAAGGGCGAGCCGCCCGTGGTCGAAACCAATTCGCCGATGGCGCGTAAAGGGCGCCAGGGCGTGATGGAGTTCCTGCTGATCAATCATCCGCTGGATTGCCCGATCTGCGACCAGGGCGGCGAGTGCGATCTGCAAGATCAGGCGATGGCCTACGGCGTCGACAGCTCGCGCTATCGCGAGAACAAGCGGGCGGTGGAGGACAAATATCTCGGCGCGCTGGTCAAAACCTCGATGAACCGCTGCATCCAATGCACGCGCTGCGTGCGATTCGCGACCGAGGTCGCGGGCGTCGCCGAACTCGGCGCGATCGGTCGCGGCGAAGACATGGAGATCACCTCCTACCTCGAGCGTGCCCTCACTTCGGAATTGCAGGGCAATGTCGTCGATCTCTGCCCGGTCGGCGCGCTGACCGCGAAGCCTATCGAGTTTCATGCGCGCTCGTGGGAATATGCGAAGACCGAGTCGGTCGATGTGATGGACGCGCTGGGTTCGGCGATCCGGATCGACTCGCGCGGCCGTGAAGTCATTCGCATTCTGCCGCGCATCAACGATGCGATCAACGAGGAGTGGATTTCCGACAAGACCCGGCACGTAGTCGATGGCCTCAAGACCCAGCGCCTCGACCGCCCCTATGTGCGCGTCGACGGCAAGTTGACGCCCGCGAGTTGGCCGCGGGCCTTCGCGGCGATCGCGGCGAAGGTGAAAGCCGCCAAGCCCGAGCGCATCGGCGCGCTTGCGGGCGATCTCGCGAGCGTCGAGGAGATGTTCGCCTTGAAGGGCCTGATGGACAAGCTCGGCGCCGCCAGCCTCGATTGCCGCCAGGACGGCTCGAAGCTCGATCCCAAATGGGGCCGCGCGTCCTACCTCTTCAATTCGACCATTGCAGGAATCGACGCGGCCGACGCGATCATGATCGTCGGCTCGAACCCTCGGCTGGAGTCGCCCGTGCTCAATGCACGCATCCGCAAGCGCTGGCTCAAGGGCGACTGCCTGATTGGCGTCGTCGGCGAAAGGGCCGACCTCACCTACGGCCACAACTACCTCGGCGCCGGGCCGGACTCGCTCGCCCGCTTCACCGATCACCCGCCGGCCAACAAAGCCAAACCCATGTTCATACTTGGCGCCGGCGCCTTCGCGCGGCCCGACGGCGCGGCCGTCCTTGCCCTCGCGGCGAAGGCGGCTGTCTCGCTCGGCGTCGTCAAGGAAGGCTGGAACGGCTTCAATGTGCTGCACAGCGCCGCCTCGCGGGTCGGCGGCCTCGATCTCGGACTCGTTCCGGGCGCAGGCGGCCTGGACGCCAGGGCGATGGCCGAGTCCGGCGCGCTCGACGTGCTCTTCAATCTCGGCGCCGACGAAATCGAAATCGAGCGCGGCGCCTTCGTCGTCTATATCGGCACCCATGGCGACAAAGGCGCGCATCGCGCCGACGTGATTCTGCCCGGCGGCGCCTATACCGAAAAGACGGGAACGTATGTGAACCTCGAAGGCCGACCGCAATTCGCAGAGCGCGCGATATTCCCTCCCGGCGACGCCCGCGAAGACTGGGCGATCCTGCGCGCGCTTTCCGAGGCGGTCGGCGCGAAACTGCCGTTCGATTCGCAGAGCCAGTTGCGCGCCGCGCTTGCGCGCGCGCATCCCCATCTCGTCCAGATCGATGTCGTCACGCCGGCCGACGGCTCGGCGATCGCAGGCATCGGCGGCGCCGGCGAACTCGGCTCGGCGCCGTTCGCGTCGACGATTTCCGACTTTTACCTCACCAACCCGATCGCGCGGGCCTCTCGCGTCATGGCCGAGTGCTCGGCCTTGGCGAAGGACCGCTTCGCCCGCGCCGCGGAATAGGATCCGAAATGACCAGCGCCACTCCCACCCGACCCGCGCACGAACGATCGCCGCTCGTCATCATCGGTCTCGTCGCCCTGGCGGCGATCGTGGTTGTCGCGCTGTTGGTGTGGGCCTTCTTCGCCAGCGGCCTCGCGGGGCGGATCGGCGCCTGGATGCACGACACGGCGATCGGTTCCTTCGTTCGCTTCGTGTTGGAGAGCCTGGTGCTGCTCGTCTGCGTGCTGCTGTCCTCGGCGGTGATGATCTACGCCGAGCGCAAGATCTGGGCCGCGGTGCAATTGCGCCGCGGCCCCAACGTGGTCGGGCCGTGGGGCGTGCTGCAGCCTTTCTCGGATCTCCTCAAGTTCGTTTTCAAGGAGCCGGTGATTCCGGCAGGCGCCAACAAAGGCGTTTTCGTCCTCGCGCCTTGGGTGGGCGTGGCTCTCGCCTTGGCGGCATGGGCGGTCATACCGGTCAGCGACGGATGGGTAGTGGCGAACATCAACGTCGGCACACTCTATCTGTTCGCCATCTCATCGCTCGGCGTGTACAGCATCATCATGGCCGGCTGGGCGTCGAATTCGAAATATCCCTTCATGGCGTCGCTGCGCGCCGCGGCGCAAATGGTCTCCTACGAAGTCTCGATCGGCTTCGTTCTCGTCACCGTGCTGCTGTGCGCGGGTTCGTTGAACCTTTCCGACATCGTGCGCGCGCAGGATACCCGTCTCGGCCTGCTTGGATGGTACTGGCTGCCGCTGTTGCCGATGTTCATCATCTTTTTCATCTCGGCGCTGGCCGAGACGAACCGGGCGCCGTTCGATCTGGTCGAGGCCGAATCCGAGTTGGTGGCCGGCTTCGCGGTTGAGTACTCGGCCTCGCTCTATATGCTGCAGTTCCTCTCGGAACTCGTCGCCGTGTTGTCGATGTCGGCGTTCACGACGGTGCTGTTCCTCGGCGGCTGGCTGTCTCCGATTCCGTTCCCGCCCTTCACCTGGGTGCCGGGCGTGATCTGGTTTCTCATCAAGGCCTGGAGCGTCGTCTTCATGTTCTCGTTGGTCAAAGCTTTTGTGCCTCGCTATCGCTACGACCAGTTGATGCGGCTCGGCTGGAAGGTGTTCCTGCCGATCTCGATCTTCATGGTGGTCGCCGTGGCGGGCGTGTTGGAAGCGACCGGCTGGGGCGCGCACTACTGAGGGACGGGATGTCCCTCGCTCGATTTCTCCGTGGAGAATTGCGATGGCGATAAGATTGGATCAAGCCGCGCGCTCGCTGTTCCTGAGCGAGTTCCTCGCCGCTATTGCCATTTCCGTGCGCTATATGTTCAAGCCGAAGGCGACTCTCAACTACCCGAACGAGAAGACGCCGCTTTCGCCGCGGTTTCGTGGCGAGCACGCGTTGCGCCGCTATCCCAACGGCGAGGAACGTTGCATCGCCTGTAAA
>DASXYQ010000104.1:0-2361 GCA_036502445.1 Roseiarcus sp.
CGACATTCCTGGAGACTCCAACCAATCCGACGATGGAAGTCATCGACATCTCGGGCGTCGCCGAAATCGCGCACGCGCACGGCGCGACCCTGGTCGTCGACAACGTCTTCGCGACCCCGCTGTTGCAGAAGCCGCTCGCGCTCGGCGCCGATTGCGTCGTCTATTCCGCGACCAAGCATATCGACGGTCAGGGCCGCGCGTTGGGTGGGGTCATTATCGCCTCCGAAGCGTTCATCAACGAGCATGTCCACAATTTTCTGCGCCAGACCGGACCCTGCCTCTCCCCGTTCAATGCCTGGGTGATGCTGAAATCGCTGGAGACTTTGCCGGTGCGGGTGGAGGCGCAGGTGCGCTCGGCGGCGCGGATCGCCGACTATCTTGCGGGCCACGCGAGCGTGGTTCGCGTCCTCTATCCCGGCCGCGCCGACCATCCGCAAGCTGCGCTCGCGCGACGCCAGATGTCAGGCGGCGGCACGCTCGTCGCATTCGAGGTCGACGGCGACAAGGCGGCCACGTTCGCGGCGGCCAACGCGCTGTCGATCATCGGCATTTCGAACAATCTGGGCGACGCGAAGAGCCTGATCACCCATCCCGAGACGACGACGCATCAGCGCCTCAAGCCCGACCAGCGCGCGGCGCTCGGGATCGGGCCCGGGCTGCTCAGGCTTTCGGTCGGGCTCGAGGACGTCGAAGACCTGATCGAGGACCTCGGACAGGCCCTCGACCGCCTGCGGGCGAACCCGCGCCGCGCGGCGGAGTAGCGGGCGGGTCAGTGCCCCCGAGCGGCCAGTTCGGCGGCGGTCGGTAGCCGGCCGGCCGGAGTCAGTCTGTCGACCAGCTGCGGCAGCACGTGGGAGAGCTGCGCGAGCAGTTCCTGCTCGCTGAGGCCGCTCCGGGCGGCGAGGTCGCTTATGGTCTGCTGGCCGAGCGCGGAGCCGAGCTGTCCCGGCTGAATCGGCTGGTTGGCGCCATGGCCGATCCAGGAATTGACCTGCGCGGCATTGCCGCCGGTGCTCAGTTTGTTGACGATCTCGGTCAGTCCCCCGAGCAATCCGCCGCCGAGAAAGCCGCCCGACGGACCGGCCTGCGGGGAAGGCGAGACCGGCGGGGTTGGCGCGGTCGGCGCCGCCGGCGCGGGGGCGGGCGTCGAGCTCTGGCCGAAGAAATGATGTAGCAGCAGGGCGCCCGCCGCGATTGCAATCGGCGTTGTGAGATCGCCGCCGGGAACTGCGCCCTTCAGGGCATCGTCGAAGTAGCTCATGGTCTGTCTCCTCCAGTCGGTTCTCCCCTCCCCGTTCTTACGGGGAGGGGCCGGGGGTGGGGCTCTTCGGTGCGGCGGATGAGGGCCTTTGCGGCCTCCGGAGGCGGAGCCCGCCCCACCCCCTTCCCCCTCCCCGTGAGAACGGGGAGGGGACAAGCCGCCAATGCGCGAACCCTAGCTGCTTGCCTTTTCCGCGTCCATCCCGCAACACTCGCCGCCTCGGTCGAGCGCGGCGACCGCATCGGGCTGCGCGGCCGCATTTCGGGGGTTCGTCAGGGGAAATCGCGCCATGGGTTGGATCAGTTGGATCATTCTCGGCTTGATCGCCGGTTTCATCGCCAGCAAGATCGTCAACAAGCAGGGGGCTGGCATTCTGTTGGATATCGTCATCGGCATTGTCGGAGCCGTCGTCGGCGGCTTCATCGCCGAGAAGCTCGGCCTCGGCGGGCTCGAGGGCTTCAGCCTCTGGAGCATGCTTCTAGCGGTGCTCGGCGCGGTCATCGTGCTGCTCGTTTATCGCGCGGTCGCGACGCGGGCCTGACGGCCCCCCCGAGCGCGTCGTCTTTCATGTTGCTTGGCGCGCCGGCCCAGCTTCCCATCTCGCCGCCGATCGATCGTCGGCCCCCTTCGGCTCGGTCCAGTCTTCCACAGAACCATCGATGCGGCGTGCGCGCTTCCAGAACGGCGCGCGCGTCTTCAAATAGTCCATCAGCATCTCGGCCGCGGCGAACGCCTCGCCGCGATGCGCGGCAGCGGCGATCACCAGCACGATCGGCTCGCCGGGCGCGATGGTTCCGAAACGGTGGATCGCCGTTACGCCGATCAGCGGCCAGCGCTCGCACGCCTCGTCGACGACGCGCGCGATTTCGGCTTCGGCCATGCCGGGATAGTGTTCGATCTCGAGCGCGGCGAGCCGACCGCCTTCGTCGCGGCACAGGCCGACGAAACTCACGAGCGCGCCGACGTCCGCCCGTCCCGCCGTGAGCGCGCGAGCTTCGGCGGCGGCGTCGAAATCCCTGGCCTGGACGCGGACGGTTCGCATCGCCTCAGCCGCCGGTCATCGGCGTAAAGAAGGCCACCTCGCGCGCGCCCGCGATCTT
>DASXYQ010000105.1:0-5695 GCA_036502445.1 Roseiarcus sp.
CGCCCTCGTCGCCGTTCCCCTGCCGCGCCCCCCTATACCGCCCTCAGCAGCACGTGCTTCTTCTTCCCCAGCGACAGCTTCACCAGCCCGCCTTCTTGCAGCGCGTCGCGTCCGATCGTCGCCGTCTCGTTTTCGACCACGACGTCGTTGATGCGCAGGCCGCCGCCGCGAATCTGCCGGCGGGCCTCGCCCGACGAGCCGACCAGTTTGGCGAGCAGGAACGCGCGCAACACGCCGTAGCCGGCGTCGAATTCGGCGGCCGGCACATCCACCGTCGGCAGGTCGGTGGCGAGCGTGCGCGTCTCGAAGGTCTTGCGGGCGGTCGCGGACGCCGCCTCGGCCGCCTCGGGGCCGTGCAGCAGCGCGGTCGCCGCGTCGGCGAGCGCCTTCTTGGCCTCGTTGATCTCGGCGCCCGAGAAACTCTCCAGTTGAGCGATGTCGGCGAGCGGCAACAGCGTGAACAACCTCAGGAACCTGCCGACGTCGGCGTCCTCGGTGTTGCGCCAGAACTGCCAGTAATCATAGGGCGAGCGCATCGCCGCATCGAGCCAGACTGCGCCGGCGACGGTCTTGCCCATCTTCGCGCCCGACGCCGTCGTGATCAGCGGCGAGGTCAGTGCCAGCAGCTGCGTCGTCCCCAGCCTCCGGCCGAGATCGACGCCCGTGACGATGTTGCCCCATTGGTCGGAGCCGCCCATCTGCAGCGTGCAGCCGACGCGCTTGTTGAGCTCGACGAAGTCGTAGGCCTGGCAGCACATGTAGTTGAACTCCAGGAACGAGAGCTCCTGGTCGCGCTCCCAGCGATTCTTCACCGAGTCCATCGACAGCATGCGATTGACCGAGAAATGGCGGCCGATGTCGCGCAGGAATTCGAGGTAGTTGAGCTTCGTCAGCCATTCGGCGTTGTCGGGCATGACGGCGTCCGTCTTGCCCTCGCCGAACCGGATGAAGTGCGAGAATGCCTTGCGGATGCCCTCCTTGTTCGCCTCGATTTCCGCGACGGTGAGCAGCTTGCGGGTCTCGTCCTTGCCCGAGGGGTCGCCGACCAATGTCGTGCCGCCGCCCATCAGCGCGATCGGCTTGCCGCCGGTCTGTTGCAGCCAATGCAGCATCATGATCTGGACGAGCGAGCCGACGTGCAGCGAGGGCGCGGTGCAGTCGAATCCGATATAACCGACGAGGTCGCCCGAGGCCGCCTTCTCGTCTATCGCGGCGAGATCCGAGGCTTGATGAATAAAGCCGCGCTCTTGCAGCACGCGCACGAATTCGCTTCGAGGTTCAAATACGTCGGTCACGGTCCGATCTCCCCTGAGGAGGAACGTTTAGGAGGCGAGGCGAGTATATGCAACATAGGCCTCGACGAGCACGTTGAGAAAACATGACCGACCGCCCCGGCGAAGACGACCTGATCGCGCGCTATTTCGCCCCGCTCGCCGGGCCGGCGGGCCTCGGCCTGAAAGACGACGCCGCCTTGCTGACGCCGCCGTCCGGCCGCGACATCGTGCTGACGACCGACGCGCTGGTCGCGGGGGTGCACTTCTTCGCCGACGATGCCCCGGGCGCCATCGCGCGGAAGGCGCTGCGGGTGAACCTCTCCGACCTCGCCGCCAAGGGCGCGGCGCCGCTCGGCTTTCTGCTTGCGCTGGCGTTGCCGACGGGCTGGACCGCCGATTGGCTCGAAGATTTCGCCCGGGGTCTCGGCGAGGACGCTCGAGCCTGGGATTGCCCGCTCTTGGGCGGCGACACCGTCAAGACGCCCGGGCCGCTGACGCTTTCGATCACCGCCCTGGGCTCGGCGCCAACCGGCCGCATGACCGCGCGCACCGGCGTTCGCCCAGGCGATCGGCTCTATGTCTCCGGCACGATTGGCGACGCCGCGCTCGGCCTTCGGCTGCGGCTGGGGCAGGGGCCTCCGCTGTCCGAGGCGCATCGCCTCCACCTGCTAGACCGCTACCTGCTGCCGCGCCCGAGACTCGCTCTGGCGGAGGCGATGGCTTTCGCGCACGGCGGGATGGATGTTTCGGACGGGCTCATTGGCGACCTCGAGAAGATGCTCCGCGTCAGCGGCGTGAGCGCGAGCGTCGATCTCGGGCGCGTGCCGCTGTCGGATGCGGCGACGGCGGCGATCGCAGCGGATCCGGCTCTGTTCGAGATTGCGGCGACCGGCGGCGACGATTATGAAATCCTCGCCGCCGTGCCGCCGGAGGACGCGTCCGCCTTCGAGGCCGCGGCCGCCACGGCCGGCGTCGGCGTCGCTATTGTCGGCGTGGCTGTCGAAGGCGCCGCGCCGCCGCGCTGGGTCGGCCGCGACGGCCGAGAGGTTTCGTTTGCACGCGGCGCGTTCAGTCATTTTTGAGAGGATCGACCCGTTTGAGCTCTGACGCCCACGCACTCGAAACCCGCTTTCATGTCGCCTGCGCGATCGCGCGCGAGGCGGGCGAAATCGCCAAACGGCGCTTCCTCGATCGCGGCTCCTTCACCGTCGGCTTCAAGGGGCCGCAGGACTACCTGACCGAAGTCGACGCTGAGGTCGAGCGCCTGATCGCGACGCGGCTGCACCGGCTGTTTCCCGAGGACGGCTTCATCGGCGAGGAGGGTGAGGGACGCACCGCAGACCAGGGAGCGCCCGTCTGGGTCGTCGATCCCATCGACGGCACCTCGAATTTCGCCCGCGGCGCGCCGCACTTCTGCGTCTCGATCGCCGCCGTCGTCGGCCGCGAAATCGAGATCGGCGTGATCTACGATCCGATGATGGACGAGTTGTTCGCCGCGCGGCGCGGCGCCGGCTCGACCCTGAACGCGGTCGAAATGCGCGCTTCCGAGACGAAGGACTTGAAAGCCGCCACCATCGAGGTCGGCTGGAACATGCGCTATGGCGCCGACAAATTCATCGGGCTGATGTCGCGCGTCGTGGCGGCGGGATCGGGGGTGGTGCGCTCGGGTTCCGGCGCGCTGGGCCTCGCCTATGTCGCGGCGGGACGGCGCGACGGCTACGTGGAGAACCACATGAACGCATGGGACTGCCTGGCCGCGATCGCGCTGATCCGCGAGGCCGGCGGTTATGCCAGCGATTTCCTCAGCAACGAGGGATTGCGAAAGGGCGGCCCGATCCTCGCCTGCGCGCCGGGCTTGAAGGAGGCGCTGCTCGCGGTCGCACAGATCGAGGGGCTGAATCCATGACCGCCGACCCGCTTGTCCTCGCTCACGGCGAAGCGCGCGCGCTCGTGGCTCCGCTGGGCGCGGAGCCGCGCGCCTGGAGCGTCGGCGGCGTCGAATTGCTCTGGCCGGGCGATCCGGCGATCTGGAATCAAATCAGTCCGATTCTCTACCCCGTAGTCGGATGGACGCGCGACGGCGCGCGGGTCGGCGGGAAGTTTTACGCGCTCGGGCTGCACGGTTTCGCGGCAAAGCACGAGTTTCAGGTCGAAGCGCGGGACGTCGATTTCGCGCGGCTGGTCCTGCGCGACGAGGCGGCGACGCGCGCGATCTATCCGTTCGCGTTTCGACTCGCGGTGGAATATCGGTTGAGCGCGACAGAGCTGGAAATGGCGATCGAGGTCGAAAACCCCGGCGATGAACCTGCGCCCTATGCTTGCGGATTGCATCCCGGCTTCAATTGGCCGTTCGCAGGGGGCGCTCGCGAGGGTGCGGTCGTCAGGTTCAAAAGCGACGAACGCCCCGAGGTTCCCGTCATCGCGCCGGGCGGCTTGGTCAGCGAGAAGACGCGGCCTATCCCCTTGCGCGGCCGCGTGCTCGAGCTGAGCGACGCGCTGTTTGCGAAGGGCGACGCGGTCTGCTTTCTCCAACCGGCGAGCCGCTCGCTGCGTTTCGAGCAATCCGGCGGGACAGCGATCGGGATGGATTTTCACGGCTTCAACCATGTCGCGCTCTGGACGCGTCCGGGCGCGCCGTTCCTCTGTCTCGAAGCCTGGACCGGCTACAGCGACCCCGAAGGCTTCGCCGGCGACCTCTTCGAGAAGCCGTCCATTCGCGTCTTGCAGGCGGGCGAGCGGGCGCGGCACTCGGCTACCTACGAGTTCTATCCAGCGTGACCTGAAACTGCGCCCATTTTCATGCCGGCACGCCCTCAGCGGAGGCCGCCTGCATCCGCATGCGGTCGTAATCCCGCTTGTCGACCGGAATCGCGCGGGGGTCGCCGAGATCTTTCAGGTGGATCCGATAGGTCTCACGGGCGCTCAAAGCCGCGATCGCCGAGATCAGCGTCACCGCGAAAGCGAGCGCTCCGATCGTCAGCGGGATGTTGCTCCAGCCCGGCGGGGCCACCGCCGCGAACAGCGCCGGTAGCAGCGCCGTGATCATTGTTCCGACGTTCTGCGAGATCGCCATCGCAGTGACCCGGGTGCGGGTCGGGAACAGCTCGGGATAGAAGCTCGGGAAAATGGCGTTATACCCCTGGTAGACCGCGCCCCACATCAGCAGCGACATCGCGATCGCGAGCGGGATGTTCTTCGTGCTGATCGCAAAGAGATAGGCGAACGAGAGCAGGCCGGAACCGATCGCGCCGACGATGATGAGAGGCCTGCGGCCGATCTTGTCCGACAGGTCGCCGACAAACGGAATGATGATCACCGCCAGGATGTTGCCGACAACCGGGATCCACAGGTACATGGCCTTCGGGAAGCCTATTCCGTAGGCCGGCTGGACCGCGTAAGCCGCGCCGAAAATCGTGGCGACCCACCGGGATCACGTTCATCAGGGACATGCAGACGACCCGCAGCATGTCGGGCCAACATTCCGTGAAAGCCTGAACTATTGGCGCCTTCGGGACTCTGCCCTGCACGTCCTCTTCCGCGAAGGCGGGCGTCTCCGCGACCTCGCGGCGAATGATGTAACCCGCGATGATCACGACGACGCTGGCGAGGAACGGGATTCGCCAGCCCCAGGAATTGAAGGTCTGGTCGGGCATATAGGCGGCGAGCGGGAGAAAGACGGCCGCGGCCAGGATCTGTCCGGCCTGCACGCCTTGCAGCGAGAAGCTGGCGAAAAAGCCGCGTCGGCCGAAGGGAGCGTGCTCCAGGATCATCGAACTCGCGCCAGAGATTTCGCCCGCCACCGCGAAACCCTGGATGAGCCGGAGAACCACGAGCAACGCGGGCGCCAGCAAGCCGACTTGGCTGTAGGTCGGCAGGAGTCCAACCGCCATCGTCGAGAAGCCCATGATGAACATGCAGACGAGCAGCACCGTCTTGCGGCCGTGCGTGTCGCCCAGATGGCCGAGGACGAAGGCGCCGATCGGTCGGGCCACGTAGCCGACCCCATAGGTCGCCAGCGACGCGACGATCGCGACCGTGGGGTTTTCCGAAGGGAAGAATATCTGCGGAAACACCAGCGACGCCGCCGTGGCGTAAATGAAGAAGTCGTAGTATTCCAATGCGGAGCCTATCCACCCGCTGGCGGCCGCCTTTTTCGATTGGTGCGCGCCTGACGGCTCGTGATCCGAAGGGCTGGCCATGTGCGTCTCCTCCCATTTTTTGTCCGCGTTGATTGAGCGGTGGCTGATCGTCTTGCAGTCTAGACGCCTCTTTCGTGCATTCCTAGTGGTCAAAATCTGACGCCAGGGAACAAGCACGGTGAGCGTGCGCGTATGCAGCCTCCCGACGCATCTGGAGCCAGCAGCTAGACGACGCGCACACGCGTCAAAAACGCCCATACGAGGCTATCTTGTGTAACGGCA
>DASXYQ010000106.1:0-4281 GCA_036502445.1 Roseiarcus sp.
GTACTAGTGTACAACCCGAGTCGAGATGTATCCTGAAGGACGGAGCCGAGCCAACGCGACGAAATCTCCCCGCGATCGATCTCGGACCGACGTGGATGACCGGGACAAGCCCGGTCATGACGGTGAGGGCCGCAAATGTCACTTCACGCTGGCATAGGGAGGACTACGCCCACGGCCTCGCCGCAGCCGACTTCTTCTCGAACGCGTCGATCGCGGGGGCCTCGACCAGGGTCAGGCCGATGTCGTCGAGGCCCTCGAGCAGGCGGTGCTTGCGGAAGGGGTCGATCTCGAACTTGACCATGCCGCCGTCGGGCCCGCGGATTTCCTGCGCCGGCAGATCGATCGTCAGCGTGGCGTTGGCGCCGCGACGCGCATCGTCCATCAATTTGGGCAGATCCTCTGGCGCGACCTTGATCGGCAGGATGCCGTTCTTGAAGCAGTTGTTGTAGAAAATGTCGGCGAAATCGGTCGAGATCACACAGCGGATGCCGTAATCGAGCAGCGCCCAGGGCGCATGCTCGCGCGAGGAGCCGCAGCCGAAATTGTCGCCGGCGACGAGAATCTTCACATCCTTGTAGGCGGGCTTGTTGAGCACGAAATCGGGGTTGGGCGAGCCGTCGTCGAGGTAGCGCATCTCCGCGAACAGCCCGGCGCCCAGACCGGTGCGCTTGATCGTCTTCAGGTATTGCTTGGGGATGATCATGTCAGTGTCGACATTGTCGATCTCGATCGGCGCGGCGACGCCGGTCAACGTTTCGAATTTCTGCATCGCGAGGTTTCCGCTGCCCTGTTGAAGGTTTTGTAGAATCGTCTAGCAAAAGCGGGCCGGGCGGGCAAACCGCTCGAGCGTCAGGAGCGGATATGGCCAAATTCTTCGAAGCGCTCGACGACAAGCTGATCGCCTTCATCGAGGCGCAGCCGATGTTCTTCATCGCGAGCGCGGTCCACGAGGGGCGCGTCAACCTCTCGCCGAAGGGGCTCGATGCGTTCCGCGTGCTCGGCCGCAACCTCTGCGCCTATCTCGACATCACTGGCTCCGGCAACGAGACGGCGGCCCACGCGCTCGGCGGCGGGCGCGCGACGATCATGTTCTGCTCGTTCACGCGCAATAAGCTGGTGCTGCGGCTCTACGGGCGAACCCATATCGGCGCGCCCGGAACCGCGCTCTGGCGCCAGTACGCGGAGCGGTTCGACGCCCTGCCCGGCGCGCGGCAGATCGTCGCATTCGACATCGAATCCTGCCAGACCGCCTGCGGCTTCGGCGTTCCCTTGATGAAGCTGGAGCGAACCCGAACGACCTTGACCGATCACTGGGCGGCGAAAGGCGAAGCCGCCACGGCCGAATACCGCAACAAGAAGAACAAGGTCTCGATCGACGGCCTGCCGACGGGCTGGGGCGAGGCGTGAACCACGCCGCCGGTATATCCTCGAACGCCGCCGGCATGCTGACGATCGACCTCGCGGCGCTCGCTGGGAATTGGCGCGAGCTGGCGCGCCGCGCGGCCCCGGGGCGCTGCGGCGCCGTGATCAAGGCCGACGCTTACGGCGTCGGCATCGAGGCCGCCGCGCCGGCGCTGCACGCCGCCGGTTGCCAGGTTTTTTTCGTCGCGCACGCGAGCGAAGGCGCGCGCGCACGCGCAGTGCTGCCGACGAGTGTGAGAATTTACGTGCTCGACGGCTTGGAGGCAGAGGCCGACCCCGCGGGGGACTATGCGGGCCACAACCTCGCGCCCGCGATCGGTAGCTCCGAGGAACTCGCGCGCTGGGCGGCGTTCGCGGCGGGACCGCGTCCGCCGCCATGGGCGCTGCATCTCGACACCGGCATGAACCGGCTCGGCTTCGCTTCGCTGAGCGAACTGCGAGCGGCTCTGGATCGTTGCGGCGCAGTCGGCGCCGATTTGCTGATGAGCCATTTCGTCGCTTCCGAGGAGCCCGAAAACCCGTTCAACGTCGAACAGATCGCGCGCTTCGACGCCGCGCGCGCGGCGCTGCCGCAATTGCCCGCCTCGCTCGCCAATTCGTCCGGCATGTTCCTGCCCCAGGCGCCGATCTACGATCTCGCGCGCCCGGGCTACGCGCTGTACGGCGGAAATCCGACGCCCGGCGCGCCCAATCCGATGCGCCCCGTCGTCACGCTGGAGGTCGCGGTTCAGCAGACCCGCTGGATCGAGCCGGGCGAGACGTGCGGCTATAACCAGCAATGGACCGCGCGACGCCGCACCCGGCTCGCGACGCTGCTCGCCGGCTATGCCGACGGGTTGCCGCGCGGCGCTGGCGCGATCGACGGCCGCGCGGGCGCCGAGGTCGCGATCGCCGGCCGCCGCTGCAAGCTGGTCGGGCGCATGTCGATGGACCTCTGCATCGCCGACGTGACCGATCTGCCCGAAGCCGCTGCACGGCCCGGCGTCCGCGCGCAATTCTTCGGCCCGGATGTCGCGCTCGACGATTTCGCCGCGCGGTCGGGCACGATCGGCTATCACGTGCTGACGAGCCTCGGGGCGAGGTATTTTCGAAGGATCGTGCGGGACGAAATTCCCCTCCCCGTCTTTACGGGGAGGGGGTAGGGGGTCGGCAGGCTCGCGAGCCCTCCGGCTATGCGACGCAGATGCCCGGCATAGCGATTTTCTGGAACAGGTGCGGGCGAGCGACGGCCGAGGCGGGATAGCGCGAAATCGCCGCCCTGAATTCCGGCTGCATGAATGCGGCCTTGAAGAGAGCCGTCGACTCCCAGACCGCATAGTTAAGATAGGTCGGGCCTTCGCCGATCGCGCGGTGAAGTTGGGTCGAAATGAAGCCCGGCTGCCGCTTCATGAACGCCGCGTCGTCCTGCCACGCGTCCAGGAAAGCGTGCTCGTCGGCCTTGTCGAGCGTGAAAACGTTCACGAGCACGACGGAGGTCGCATCCACGCCGAGTTGACGTTCGATCGGGAAGGAGGGGTCCAGTGGTTGCAGATGGGGCATGATGAGCTCCGTGCATTTGCCTGCATGATGTCAATTCGGTACGATAGAGACAATCATATTGTCATGATGATGTCAATAGCGTGGTATGGCGACAAATGGACAAGACCAAGCGAACGCCAGCCGGCGATGCGCTGACCAACCTCGTCCTCGACATTTTCAGGCTCAATGGCCTGATTCTGACCGCGGGCGATCGGCTGGTTGCGGGGCTCGGGCTGACGAGCGCCCGCTGGCAAATCCTCGGAGCCATAGTCGCCGCCGAGCGCCCGCAGCCGGTCGCGTGGCTCGCTCGCGACCTCTGGGCCAATCGCCAAAACGTGCAGCGGATCATCAACGAGCTGCAGAAGCAGGGCCTTGTCGCATTCGAGCCCAACCCGCATCATCGCCGAGCGCAACTTGTGGTGCTAACCGACCAGGGAAGGCGGACGTTCGACGCCGCCATGCGCTTGCAGATCCCCTGGATCAACAATCTCTCGGACGGCCTCTCGGTCGAGGACATCGAAACGGCCCACCGTGTCTTGACGGCGCTGCGGAAGAAATTCGAAGGGGACGTAGATGCCGAGGAGCAAGCCTGACCGTTTCGGCGGAACGATCCCGGTCGAAGCGTCCCCATTCGGATGCGGATGGGTCGTTGTAACTGACCGACATCAACGCATTTTGAGCGGCGCGACCCAAAAATTCAGGGGGTGGACCATGGGCGCCACGCGGCGATTCCCATGCTATCTGCGGTAACTGAGGGGGAATGGCTATGGAATTTTCTAACCCGCTGGCTAGAGGAGCCAAGATATGCCCGCTGAAAAATCGGGATGGCGCCGAGCAGCATCTGCTCGTCATTCTCACGACCTTGGTCCTCGACCCCAAGAGCGAACGGTACAGGCCTAAGATGGTGGACCGACTTTCGAGAGCGGCGGAGGAGTTTATTGGCGAGTCGCCCGATCTCGCCGGGTTCGCTCTCATAAACAGATTTCGAGACTGGTAGATCGAGCCCGCGACCGACTGTTGCTATTTCGACGGGCGCTCCCCGTCATTGCGAACGCAGCGAAGCAATCCAGCCATCCACGAGATGGTCCGCCGACGAGTTCCAAGAACTGTTCGTGTAGTAATTGTTTCAAGGAGGTGCGGCGTCAGCAGACGAGGCGCTGCCAAATCGGCGGCAGCGGAACCATGATAGGGGTAGGGAAGACTTTGGGCCTCCCCTCCCTCCGAACCGTACAGGCGGTTTTCCCGCATACGGCTCTCCAGTCGATGGTTTCCTGATCATCGGGGCTGTCTCGCTTGCCGCCAGGCCGTGTCCAGGGTGAACAGCCCGGCGGTCGCGAAGAA
>DASXYQ010000107.1:0-17020 GCA_036502445.1 Roseiarcus sp.
ACTTGCTGCGCTTGCGGCGAATACCGGCCGTAGCGCTGGCGAGGTCGCGCAGGAGGCTATCCCTCATGTATCGGATCGAATCCGAGATCGTCGAAATCCTGCGCATCTATCACAGCGCCCAGGATTGGCCCTAGATGCGGCGAAGCCGAAAAGAGCCCCTCCAAACGCTGCCTCAATCCGCCGTTCTGAACGCCGCCGAAATCGTTCTGATTTTCGCCTCCAGAGAGGTGTAGGAAGAGCTGTTTGGAGAGGCTTCATGGCGGACCGCCGCAGCTTGGACGAATTGAAGGAGGCGGGTGCCGGGCTGCCCGCGCCGGAGAATGTCGTCGCACTCTATCGCCAGGCATTCAAAGAGTTTGGGCCGCGGGCGCTCTGGAGCAGTCGGCCGGCGGCCAATCCCATTGCGGCCGACGCGCTCGCGATAACCCGAAGCCTGCGTGTCGAGGGCGATAGAAACGCGCGCCGGGCTGGCCGAGCGGATCGAAGCGGCCTGCCGTGCCGCTCTCTAGCTTGCCGGGGGCCGAAGGCGTGAACCGCAGACTCGCATTCGCAAAAATGACATACAGGCGGGAAAACCGCGGCCGGGCCTCCGAAAAACCTTCCCTTTTCCCGTCGCGTGTCTTATATCAACAACGCCGTCGCAAGGCGGATACGGCGATAAATGGACATCGGAATACGTCTTTCGGACCCGGGGGCGGTACCCGGCGCCTCCACCCGAGCCCTTCGTTTTCGGAGGGCTCCGGCGGGGGCGAAATAGGTTCGACGGGGGACTCAAAGGGTGATCTTTCGCTCGGCATGATACCACCGTCATCGGGTCAACCTTATAGTTGCTAATGACAACTATGCTCCGGTGGCCCTCGCTGCGTAATGCGGTGATGGTACTGGGAATCAAGTCCTAGGGGTTTGCACTTCTAGGCGGGGTCCGGAGGCGCCTGGCAACAGAAGCCTCCACTTTCTTTGGCCCCGAGCAATTGCAATCGCCAAAGGCGTCGGGTAGCTTTCCGGACAGGCTGTCAGGCGATTTCCCCCATGCCCACCGATTACATCCGTTACGATCTGCTCGTGCAAGACGCGCTGCGATCCGTCGTGCGCAAAGTGCTCACCGAAGCGGCCCGAACGGGGCTTCCGGGAGAGCATCATTTCAATATTTCTTTCAAGACCCAGGCGCCCGGCGTGGTCATTCCGACAGCCATGCGCCAACGCTATCCCGACGAAATGGCGATAATACTGCAACACGAATTCTGGGATCTCACGGTGACGGCGGACGGCTTCGAGGTCAGCCTCAATTTCTCGCGAAAACCGGAGAGACTCACGATCCCGTTTGATTCCATCACCGGCTTCAGCGACCCCTCCGTCCCGTTCGGATTCAAGCTCGAACCGCGGGTTCCGGCGGAAGTCGCGCCCAGTCAGCCGCGGCGCGAGCCGGCCTCGCCGGCGCGGCGCGAGCCCCTATTGCCCCAGACGCGGCGCGAGCCGCTGCCGCAGATGGGCGACCCGCCGCCGGCCCCCAACAAGGCGCCGCGCGCCGTCCCCGCGCCTGTCGGACCGCGGATCGTCGACACCGGCAAGGCACAGAAGAAATCGCAGGAAAAATCGGCTGACGGCGATCCCACGAAAGTCGTTTCGATCGACGCGTTCCGCAAGAAGTAACCGGGAGCTGCGGATGGCCGACATCGTCAACCTGCGTCGAGCGCGCAAGCGCAAGGCTCGCGAAATCGCCGCGGCGGAGGCGGAAAACCGTCGCGCGGCCTTCGGCATATCGCAAGTCACGCGAAAAGCGGCGCGGGACGAGCGCGAGCTCGCCGAGCGTCGGCTGGAGGCGCATCGGCTCGACGAGCCAACCCCGGGACGCACGGACGATGGGGAGTGAGCGGGCAGCGCTGACTGCTCGCCGCTCCGCCCTCGTAAAGCGCTCGCTGACGATAAGCGGTCACCGCACCAGCGTGTCCCTCGAGGAAGCATTCTGGAAGCAGGTCGAAATCCTGGCGACGAAGCGCGCTCAATCGATGAGCGCGCTCATCGCTGAGATCGACGGGACGCGTGGGCAAGCCAATCTTTCTTCGGCCATTCGCGTATTCGTCCTGGAATCGGCGCTTCAATAGAGTCCGCCGGCGGCGGGATCGGACGGCGGCAGGGCGGCCTTGGGCACGGGAGCCTTGGCCGCGGGGGCCTTGGGTACCGGCGCCTTGGGTTCGACTTCGGCCTCCGGTGGGAGCTTGGGACGCAGGCCGTTGATCGGGGGCGGCGCATCGATCGGCGGAAGAAGTGGATCGAGCGTCTTCGCCTTCAACTGGTCTTCGTAGGCCTTCAGCAGCGCAGCCTCCACGCGTCTACGGTCCGCCTCCATTTTCAGCCTGTGCTGTTCGGCTTGATAGGCCGCGATTTCCGCGGCGCGCCCACTGAGAAAGCGATCGGCCTTCAGCACCCGGTTGAAATAGGCGCGCTCGCGCATGTCCGCTTCGAGCCCCTCGATCCGATCGCTCTCGCGCGCGATCGCTTGCGTGGCGAGGCCGGCGACCAGGCCCGCCACGTCGATCTGGCGCGGCGGTGTATCCATCGCGCTCCGGATCGAAACCGTCGCGCTGGGCAGCGGGCCGCTCCAGAACTTGCCCGCTCGAGCCTCTTCGAACATCGTTCGAACCTGCAGGTTCAGCGACCGCAAATCAAAAGCGCCCGTGACCATTCCGCGCCCGCTGGGTTCGGCGATCGTGATCGGACCTACCCGGAGGACGCCCGAGTTCAACGTCGCGGTCGCCGCGCCGTCGGGAATGGCGAGCGGTCGGCGGTCGAGTTCGAGCGTGAGCGCCCGCGCGACATTGGTTTCGTCGATCATCGCATCGGGCGCCTGTTCTTTCTCCATCACCCGTCCGAGCGCGCCCGGGTCCAGGCGAGGTATCGATGCGCCGGAGAGGCTCACTTGTCCCTCGCCGACGAGGCCGGCGACCAGCGCGCTCGGGCTTTTGCCCGTGCCGGCGATCGCCAACGAAAGTCCGACTCGACCTCGCAACGCAGGACGATCGATGGGGATCGATTCCAGCCCGATTTTCCCGTCTAGGGCCGCGATGGGACCGTCCCGCCGCAGCGTCATGCGGCCCGACGCCCGCCCGCCCGCGACATCCACGGCGATTTCGTCGAGATCGAACTTTCCCGAATCCATTTGAAGCCGCGCGGAGAGGTTTTGCGCCGGCAGCCCGTCCCAGATGTCCAGCGCGCCGATTCTCAGCCTGACGTCCATCGGCGGCGGTCTGAACAAGGCTTCCGCGAAGGGCGTGTCGGACCAACGCCCGGCCGCCTTGACCGGCGCCGACGGGCCGAGCGGCAGCGCCAACAGCGCCCCCAACGTCGCCCGATCGAACAAAACGTTGCCGGAGATCTGCGCCGGCGTCGCCTCGGGCGCGTCGCCAGCGATCGACCGCTTGAGCGCCGCGAGGGCATCCGGCCCTGTGGCGTCGATCGGCGCGACCGGTCGACGCCAGACGAGATTCCCAGTGATTCTGGCGCCGGCGATCGTTCCGGAGAGCCGCTGCAGCGACGCGTCGGCGCCGCGCAGCACGAAGTCCGCCGACAGGTCGGCGGGCGCGGCCGGTCCGGCATTGGGCACCGCGAAGCCGAACATGGCCAACAGCGGCAAGAGATTGGCGCCCTTGAGCGCCACCGCGCCGAAAGCGTTGCGGTCATCGGGCGCGGCAGGGACGGGAACGAACCGCCCGCGCCAAGTCAAATCTGCGCCTGCGAGCGAGGCCTGCAATCGAGCGTCGAAGCCGGCCTCCCATCGGCCGATGGCGGAAGCCGCGAAATGGGCCCCTGCGATCGGCGCCGCGGGAGGCTTGGCGCCCAGCAGCCGGAGCAGAACGGCGCCGTCCGCCGCGTCGAGCGACAGGTCGGCCGCGATGGCGCCGACCGGAGCGGGCGCGTTGCTCAACTGAAGCGAGAACCGGGCCTGCCCGGCCTGGCCTTCGGCCTTCAGGAAGTCCAGCGGGAATGGGCCCTCCAGCGGGGCGCCGTCGCGACGCGCGTGCAAGGTCGCCTTGGCGGGCGAGAGCGCATCGGCGCGATCGACGAGCATGCGGCTATAGCTCCCCGGCGCGACCCGCGCGACAAGAGCCGCGAAATCGCCCAGGTGAGCCGCGTCGAGCCGCACCGTCGCCCATCTTCCCGTCGGCGCCGTTTCGCCCCGCGCCTCGATCGTCGCCCCACCGAGATTGTCCACCGACAATCGATCCAGCGAAAAAGTCGTTCCGGTCTTCGTCGCCTGGAGGACCAGCGAACCACTCTCCACCGCCGATTCGCCAACCCGCGCGATCCGCAATTTCGTCGCCTCCAGGTCGAGCCAGAGGTCGAAATCGTCGAGCCAATCCGCGCTCGAGGCCAGATTCGGCGCGGCGTCGATGTCGAGCAAGTCGCTGCGCAGATCGACGTGCAACCGGCCCCGTTCACCCGCGATCGGCAGCGTATAAGTGACGGCGCCCGTCAACGTCGATCGATCGACGACCAGCTTCAGGTTGCGCGCGGAGACGCCGCCCGCCGAGGCCGCAATGTCGCCCGTCGCCGAGGCTTCCGAGTAGCGGAACGTTTCGTTCAGCGCGGAGAGCCGCGACGTGAGTTCCGGCTCCCCCTCGGTGGTCCAGTCCTTCAGGGTGGTGAAGTCGCCGACATGCGCCTCGATCCGGCCGCTGAACATGGCCGCCGCGCCCAATTCCAGCGCGCCGGAGAGGCGCACATGGCTCTGACCCGGCAGCCCCGTCTCGAGACTGCCCCTGAGCGTCTCCCCGGGCTTCGACACGAGCGTCAAGCTCACGCCATTGAGCGTTTTAGCGCCCAGAAAGGCCGAGTCCGCGGAAAAGCCGACGTTGAGCTGGAGCGGGAAACTTTCTCGCTCACCGATCGCGGCGCCGAACGTCTTCAGCCACTCCAGCAGCCGCGCCGGCGGCGCCGAATCCTCACCCTCATTCCGCAACAACGAATCGATGTTGAGCTGTTTGGCGCTCAACTGCGCGTCGAGAATGAAATCGTCGCCGTAATCCGCCTCGGCGGACCCGCCCACCTCCAAGGCGCGCTCTTCCGGGCCCAAGCGCAGATCGAGCGCATCGAGTTTGGCGTGATGGCGATCGGCGAGCAGGCCGCCCGATATGCGCCAGGGCGTCGGCGCGCCGGCGTCGAACCCAGGCAGCGATCCGCTCACGGTCACTGAGCCCGCGTAGCCCGGCGACAAGGCCGACTCCATGCGGAGTCTGCCGTCGAACGACGCGCGCGGACCGCCCGGCCCCCACTCCAAATCTCCTTTGATCGGCAACGCCGCGTCGGTGATTTGCGTCGATGCGAACTGGAACTCCACGCGCGCGCCTCGAGGCGTCGAAACCGCGCCTGATCCGCGGAACGGACCGTTCAGCGAATTGGCCGAAGCGTCGAGGTCGATGTCGGCAAACGCGAGCGGCGCCGCGCCGTCGGGGGCGAAATTCAACCGGCCTTTGCTGACGACGACTCGATCCAGCGCGACGCGGTCTGCAAGCGCGGCGAACGCGGCGCCCCAGCCCGGCATCGAGGACCGCAAGCCCTGGTCGAGGGTCAATACAGGGCGATCGAGGTCGACCTCGCTGAAGCGGAGCTGACCGTTGAACAGTCCGCCGAGCGTCAACTCGAGACGCATCCCGTCGCTCACCAGCGCCGGCTCGCCGCCGGCGCCCAGGTAGCCGACCTTCACTCGCTCCGCCGCGAGGTAGGGCGTGGGCAGCAATCGGACTTGGATCGGTCCCGCGATCGAGACGGGAGCGCCGACGCGTTCGCTGAGCTGCTTCTCGATGAAGTCGCGCTGGGCGGACCAGTCGACGAAGAGCGGCGCCACCAGCGCCGCCGAGAGCGCGGCGACGAGAGCGACCGCGATGAGCGTCAGAAAAATTCGCACGGCGTTCGGGTGACTCGGAGCTTCGAGCTCCGCTCTCGGGAGCGGGATCTAGGCGGAGAACATGGCGCCAAAGTGACGTCAGGACAATCGCCGCCCTTCACCCACGGCGCGGCTGCGCGGCCGTCCGCCGGGGCTTCCCGACCCAATCCGCGCCGCGCGCGCCGACATTGGCCGATAGTCCGAGATTTGTGTTCGCGCTCGCCCGGCGCGGCCCAAATTGGGGGTTCGGCGGCGCTGGCGCCGAATATTTGCCCAGGTGGCGAGCATTTTTCCCATTGCATTTTCGCACTGCAACAATATTATGACGCAATGCGCAAGAGGCCAGCCATCGAACAGACGCGCGCGCTCTCCAGTCTGGCGGCGAACATGCGAAAAGGTGAGCGAATTCGACTCAGACCCGCGTCGCCCGGGGCGCGGGAGTGGAGACTTCCGCGCGAAGCCGAGGGCACGGTGCTGTGCCACTATCGCGTTTTTGCCGGCCGGCCCGGCGCGTCGGATCGCATGGACGTCTGCTTCAGCCCCGAGACGGTGATATGGGGCGCTCCGGCGACGGAGTTCGAGCCGGTCGCGGAAAGCCCGGACGCTTCTGAGTCGGGACCGGCATCCTAGGGGCGAGTCGCTCGCGGGGCGTAAGAGGCGGGGTCGATCGTCTTCGGTCGGCCGGGAATCGTGAGTTCGGCGACCTTCGGCAGTGTGCGCGCGACGACGTGGCCGCGTCTGATCACCACGAGCCGCGTCGCGCGCAACCGCACCGCCTCGATCGGATCGGCGGCCTGCAACACCAGCATATCGGCAAATTTGCCGACCTCGAGCCCGTAGCCTTCCAGCCCCATCACACGCGCCGGGATTTCCGTGACGGCGTCGAAAGTCCAGCGAATCGCCTCGCGGCTCGTCATCGGGACCGCATGGACCGCCATATGCGCGACATCGAGCATGTCGGCGGCGCCCAGCCCGTACCAGGGATCCATCACGCAATCCTGGCCGAGCGCGACCGGCACGCCATGCGCTCGCAGTTCGGGGACGCGGGTCAGGCCGCGACGGCGCGGATACGTGTCATGCCGCCCTTGCAGCGTGATGTTGATGAGCGGATTGGCGACGACGTTGACGCCGGATTCCGCGATCAGCGGCAGCAGCTTCGAGACGTAGTAGTTGTCCATCGAATGCATCGAGGTCAGATGCGATCCGGTCGCGCGCGCGCCGAGCCCCAGCCGCCGGGCCTCAAACGCGAGGGTCTCCACGTGGCGCGAAACCGGATCGTCGCTCTCATCGCAATGCAGGTCGATCATGAGCCCCCGATTGGCGGCGATTTCGCACAGCGCCGTGACCGAAGCCGCGCCCTCCGCCATCGTGCGCTCGAAATGCGGAATGCCGCCGACGACTTCGACCCCGAGGTCGAGCGCGCGCTCGAGATTGCGCGCCGCCTTCGCCGAGCGGAAATAGCCGTCCTGCGGGAACGCGACGAGTTGCAGATCGAGATAAGGCTCCACCTTCGCGCGCACGTCGATCAAAGCCTCTACCGCGACGAGCCGGTCGTCGCAGACGTCGACATGCGAGCGCACCGCGAGCAGGCCCTGGCTGACGGCCAGATCGCAATAGCGCAACGCGCGCTCCGCGACCGCCTCGTGCGTGAGCAGCGGCTTCAATTCGCCCCATAGCGCGATGCCCTCGAGCAGGGTGCCCGATTGGTTGAGCCGGGGCAGGCCCAGCGACAAGGTCGCGTCCATGTGAAAATGGCAGTCGACGAAAGGCGGGGAGACGAGCCGGCCGCGGGCGTCGATGATTGCTCCCGCTTCGGCCTGAATATTCGGCTCGATCGCGACGATGCGGCCATCGCGCGCGGCGATGTCGATCTCCCTACGGCCGTCCGGCAGAGTCGCGCCGCGGAGGATCAGATCGAAGGTCATGGCTCGATGCTCGCCTCCTCAAATGCGACTTTGCTCGAAAATGTCCGTCGGCGAGAACCTCGGGTTTCCGGCCGGTTTCGCGCCGGTCCCTTCGCGGTCAGGATCACACCAGTTCTATTCGCAGTTTGCGGCCCACAACTTTCGCCGCTCGGTTCATCATGTCGAAGGACACGCCGACATTGTCGGGATCGAGGATGCGATCGACTTGCGTGCGCGAGCTGTGCAGCAATTCGGCCATCCGGGTCTTGGTGATGCCCCGCGTTCGCATCTCTTCACGGAGTTGCCATGCCAGCACGGACTTGATGGCCGCGGCGTTGGCCTCTTCGAGCAAACCCTCCTCTTCGAGCCAGCTTTCGACGGTTGACCCGGCCCCGCCTTTGACTTCTTCATTCATTCCCAATTCTCCAGCCGTTGGCGGGCCAACGCCATATCTTCGGCAGTCGTGGCCCGGGTTTTCTTCATGAACGCATGAACGACACGGACTTGTCCCGATTGGACGCCGAACAGCACGCGCGCCTCGCGGCGGTTGGACAACGAAGTCCGCAACTCGAACAGCCCTTCAGCTAGCGGCCGACACAACGGCATGCCAATCGGCCAGCCGAATTGGACCCTCTGAAAATTCGTACCGATCTTTTTCTTGTCCTCCCGAGACAGGCCGATGAGCCACTCTCGCACGGGCTCGCGGCCTGAGGCCGACCGCCAGAATATGAGGGGGAACAGCGGGGCTATCACCCAAATTGTACCGTGAACGGTACCCTATCGCAAGGGGATTCAGTGGGGCGTGACGAGCGACCCGCGTGACTGGTCACGCGGCCCGCGACCGGACCGCTCCATATACGGACAACACGCGGCCGAATGCGGCTCGCATTGCCAAGACCACGGATGAGCGCGACGGCGCTGCCTGCCGCCGGTCTCCCTTATTTTCAAAGCGAGTTCGCCGGGAGCTCGCGTTACCGGCGAAGCGCATTCACTATCCAACGATCAGCTCTGAACGCCCTTCACGTACCAGTCGATGGTCGCGAGGTCCTTGAGCGAAATCCGCTCGCCCTTCGGCGCTTTCAAGGTTCCCGCCTGATCGTAGATCGGGCCGGTGAAGACGTCATAGCTGCCGTCCTTGTAGCCGTTGACGACCTTGTCCGACGCTGCGACAACGTTGGCGGGAAGCGCCTTGTTGTAGGGTGCGAGGGTGACTGCGCCTTCCTTGATGCCCCACCACGCGTCATCCGGTTCCCACTTGCCCGCGAGCATCGCCTGCGCGCGCGAGATGTAATACGGGCCCCAGATGTCCTCGATCGCGGTCAGATGCGCGTGAGGGGCGAACTTGGACATGTCGGCGCCCTGTCCGAAACCGTAGAGTTTCTTCTTCTCGAGGACCTGCAGGGCGGCCGGGCTGTCGGTGTGCGTGGTAACGACGTCGCAGCCGAGATTGGCGAGGGTTTCCGCGGCGGCCGATTCCTTGGCCGGATCGAACCACGAGTCGATCATCACCAATTTGACCTTGATGTTCGGATTCTGCGCCTGCGCCGCCAGCGCGAAGGAATTGACGCCGAGAACGACTTCGGGAACCTTGAACGAACCAAGATAGCCGATCGTATCCGTCTTCGACATCAGGCCCGCGATCGTCCCGCATGCGGCGCGCCCCTCGTGGAAGCGGTTGTTGTAGGTGCCGACGTTCGGGGCGTGCTTATAGCCCGTGCAATGCTCGAATTTGATGTCCGGAAAATCCTTGGCGACCTCGAGAGTCTGATCCATGTAGCCGAACGAGGTCGTGAAGATCAGCTTATGCCCCTGCGCCGCCAGGTCCTTGATGACGGGAATCGCGCTCGCGTCCTCGTTGACGTTTTCGACGTAGTCGGCCGTGACTTTGCCCTTGAGCGCGGCGTCGTCGAGCATCGCCTTGCGGCCCTTGTTGTGCGCCCAGGTCCACCCGTAATCGCCGACCGGGCCGAGGTAGATGTAACCGATCTTGAGAGGCTCGTCGGCGAAGGCGCTCCGTCCTAGCAGCGGCAGCGCAGACGCCGCGGCGGCCGATCTCACGAAATTACGCCGGGTCAGAACATTCATTTCACTCTCCTTGTCTAGCTGTGAACTTGCTTTATGCATCGGGCATGTAGGTCTTGCCGAGGCAGGCCGGGGCCTCGGCGCCGCCGCTCGCGCGCGCCGACATCACCGCGAGAACGATTATCGCCATCAGATAGGGCATCGCGGCCCAGAACTGCGAGGGAAGAAAGGAGAATCCGGAGGCCTTCGCGTAGAGCTCCAGCGTCATGAACAGGCCGAAGAAATAGGCGCCCGCGAGCAACCGCCCGCTTCGCCAGCCGGCGAAGACCACCAGGGCGAGCGCGATCCAACCGCGTCCCGCGGTCATGCCGGGCTGCCAGAGCGAGTTCGAAACCAGGGTGAAATAGCTGCCGGCGACTCCTGACATCGCGCCGCCGAATGCGATGGCGCCGTAGCGCACGCCGACGACGGAATAGCCGATCGAACGGGCGGAGACGTCGTTCTCGCCGACCGCGCGCAACACGAGGCCCGCGCGCGTGCGGTTCAGGAACCAATAGACGGCGAATACAGCAATGAAGGCGATATAAACCAGCGGGCTGTAGCCGAAGAACAGCTTGCCAATGGGATCTCCCGCCCAAGCATCGGGAAAGATCGAATCGAAGCTCTGTCCGGCCATACCGACGTAGCTTTCGCCGATCAGCGTCGAGAGGCCGGTCCCGAAAATCGTCAGCGCCAGTCCGGTCGCGACTTGATTGGAGCCCAGCGACAGCACGAGGACCCCGAATATCATCGAGACCGCGGCTCCTGCCGCCGCGGCGGCGAGGACGCCGAGCCAAGGGGCGGCCCCGACGAGCCAGGGGGCGGCGTCGGCTAACCCCGGAGCGTTGGAGATCTCAAAAGTGACCGCAAAACCCGCGATCGCGCCGACGAGCATCATGCCCTCGATGCCCAGATTGAGAACGCCGCTCTTCTCGACCACGAGTTCGCCGGTCGCCGCCAGCAGGATCGGGGTCGTCACGTTCACCACCGTGACGATCGCGGCGATGATGAATTCGGCATTCACGTCGCGCTCTCCGCCACTCGAGCCGCCACCTGCGCGCTCGGCTGCGGCTTCACGATCCGAATCCGCCGGCGCACCAGCACATCGCTCGCCAGGATCAGGAACAGCATCGTCGCCTGGAAAATGCCGGCGGTCGCGTTGGGCACATGCACGACGGTCTGCGCGACCTGGCCGCCGACGTAGGAGATCGCGAGCACGATTCCCGCGACGACCGCTCCGAGCGGGTGAAGCCGGCCGAGAAAGGAGACGATAATGGCGGTGAAGCCGTAGCCCGAGGGGAAGCCGAGATTGAGCTGGCCTCCTTGGGTCGCGGCTTCCAGGACGCCGGCGAGGCCCGCCATCCCGCCCGAAATCATCAGCGTCCGCCAGACCATGTCGTCGGCGTCATAGCCCGCGTATTTGGCCGCCTTGGGGGCCTCGCCGACCACGCGGACGCCGAGGCCGAATTCCGAGCGCGACATCACGATCCAAAACACGATGCTCAACGCGAACGCGATGAACAGGCCCGGCGGGAATGGCGTTCCCCAGAGCATTTTCGGCAAGGATTGCCACTGCGTGAAAGGCGCGCTTTGCGGGAAATTGTGGCCGTTGGGGTCCTTCCAGGGACCGGTGACGAGATAGTTGAGCAATTGCAGTGCGACATAAACGAGCATCAGGCTGGAGAGGATTTCGTTGACGCGATAGCGGGTCTTCAGAAACGCCGGAATCGCCGCCCAGAGCGCGCCGCCGACGATGCCCGCGACCAGCATCAAAGGAATGATCCAAGGGCCCTGCATGTTCTCGGTGAAATACGCGACGCCCGCGCCCGCGAGCGCGCCGATGAGATATTGCCCCTCGGCGCCGATGTTCCAGATCTTGGCGCGATTGCCCATGCAGAGGCCGAGCGCGATCAAGATCAGCGGCGCCGCCTTTCGCCCGACATCAGGCCATTTATAGGAGGCCAAAATGGGCGTGAAGAAAATCTCCTTCACGGCGCGCGGACCGTCATAACCGATCGCCTCGAAGATAACCGCGCCAATCACCATCGTCAGCAGCACCGCGGCGACCGGAGTCACGACCTGCATCAATTTGCTCGGCTCGCGGCGCTCCTCAAATCGGATGCGCATGCAGGTGCTCCGTCATCGCCACCGTCGCTTCCGGGTCGCCGTGGACGCCGCCCATCAAGAGGCCGATTTCCTCGATCGACACCTCCCCGACTTTCCTCACCCGCGAAAGGCTCCCCAGATTGATGACGACCAGCGAATCGCAGAATTCCAGCAACTCGTCGAGGTCCTGCGAAACCACGACCACCGCGCAACCTCGGGCTGCGAGATCGACGATCGCCTGGCGTATGGCGCCCGCCGCCCCGGCGTCGACGCCCCAGGTCGGCTGGCTGACGACCAGCGCGGTCGGCTCCTGCAGGATTTCCCGCCCCATGATGAATTTCTGCAAGTTGCCGCCCGACAGCGAGCCTGCCGTCGAGCGCGGCCCCAACGCCTTCACCGCGAAGGTCTTGATCACCTTGTCCGCATAGGCGCTGGCGCGGCTCGCGTTGATCAGGCCGCCTTGCATGAAGCCCATGCGCCGGCGCGCGGTGAGCTCGCCATTCTCCGCGAGCGTGAAATCGCCGACCGCGGCGTGGCCGTTGCGCTCCTCCGGCACCGCGCACAGGCCTAGCGCGCGCCGCTCGGTCGGCCCGAGCCGACCGATCGGGGCGCCCGCCATCACGATGGCGTCCGGCGTCGTCGCCAGAGTTTCGCCGCTCAAAGACTCCATGAATTCGTTCTGGCCATTGCCGGCGACGCCCGCGACGCCGAGGATTTCGCCCGCCCGAACCGAAAAGCTGATGTCGCGCAACGCCACGCCGAAGTCGCCGTGCTTGGGCAGGCTCAGGCCTCGCGCGGCGAATTTCTCCTCGCCGAACGCGCGTCCCGCCGGGCGGGCGATCTCTTTCAGGTTCGCGCCGATCATCAACTCGGCCATGCTCTTCGAAGTTTCCTTCTTCGGATCGCATTCGGCGACGAACTTGCCGCCGCGCAGGATCGTCGCGACGTCGCAGAGCGCGATGATCTCATGCAGCTTGTGGGAGATGTAGAGGATCGAGCAGCCGCCGGCGGCGAGCTTGCGCAGCGTCTCGAACAGTTGCTCGACTTCCTGCGGCGTCAGCACCGAGGTAGGCTCGTCCATGATGAGCAGCCTGGGATTCAGCAGCAGCGCGCGGACGATCTCGATCCGCTGGCGTTCGCCCACGCTCAGCGTCGAGACGATGCGCTTGGGATCGAGCTTGAGCCCGTAGAGATCGAGCACTCGCCGAATTTCCGCCTCGAGCTCGCGTTGCGAGGCTTTTGAATCGAGCCCCAGCGCGATGTTTTCGAGCACCGTCAACGCCTCGAACAGCGAGAAGTGCTGGAACACCATGCCGATCCCGAGCTTGCGGGCCGCCCGGGGATTCGGGATTTTCACGGGTTGGCCGTTCCACAGCACCTCGCCCGCGTCGGGCGCCAGGATGCCGTAGATCATCTTCACGAGGGTCGATTTGCCCGCGCCGTTCTCCCCAAGCAGCGCGTGAACCTCGCCCGGCTTCACCGTGAGGCTGACGTTGTCGTTGGCGAGCACCCCCGGGAAACGCTTGGTCACGCCTCTGAGCTCGAGACGCGGCGGCGCGCTCGAATTCTTTGCCAAGGCGTCGGTCGGTCCGGCCATAACCCCCTCTTCACGCATAGACGCGCCGAGCATCATCGACGCGAGCGTTTCCCCCTGATGCAAAGACCAAGCCGAAGCGGGCGTTCCCACTTCGGCGATGGGGTCCGAGCTGCCTCCAAGTTAGACGCCGGATCGAAGCGCCCGTCAATTAGGCGCCGGCGCCCATTTGACGCGGCAGACTTAGAGGGGCGGCGCGGTTTCGGGACGCGGACGCGGCTGGAATTTCCGCTCCGAACGGGCGATGATGACGCCGGGCGCCCCGGAATTCGACGGCGCGAAGGAGCGTCTGATGCCTGAGCGGCAAACCGACCTCGAGCTGTTGCGAAAGGCGTTCGACGTCGCGCGCCGCTCCCGCGACGCCGGCGACCATCCCTTCGGCTCGATTCTAGCTGGCCCCGACGGCGCCGTGCTCAGGGAGCAAGCCAACGGCTATCGGACCGAGGGGGGCGACCGCACCGCCCATTCCGAGCGGCTGCTCTCCTCCTGGGCCGCCAGGACCCACGAACTCGGCTTCCTCTCACGCTGCACGCTGTACACCTCCGCCGAGCCCTGCGCGATGTGCGCGGGCGCGATTTATTGGGCGGGCATCGGCCGCGTCGTCTACGGCCAGAGCGAAAAGGGCCTCAAGGCCCAAACCGGCGCCCATGACGAGAACCCGACCCTCGACCTGCCCTGCCGGCTCGTGTTCGAATCCGGTCAGCGCGCGACGGAAGTCGTGGGACCATTGCTGGAAGAAGAGGCGGCGAAACTGCAGGAGGATTTCTGGGCGGGGCGGGAGGGGTAGATAGTTCGCGAACGCCGGACAAAAGCGAACCTCATGCCTGAAGCGACGCGGCCAATCACCCAGGCCCCTCGCCTCACCTCTCCCCGCAAAGAGGCGGGGAGAGGGCGCCCGAGGCGCATTGTCTACAAGGTGAGCGGCGAACCTGCATTTCCGGGATTCTGGCCACAAGAGCGGCGCCTGCCGTCTCCTCTCCCCGCTCTTGCGGGGAGAGGCTGGGTGAGGGGCTTGGGTGATTGGCCGCCATTTCGATCGGAGGTCGGGCCTCTCGACGCGCAACGTGACCTGACGATCAAGACCGAAACAGGGCGAAAAAGATCACGTAGAGCCAGCCCAGAATCCCATCGATGATCGCCCAGATGATCGAGTGATTGTTCGTGTAAGAAATGGCGATGGCGAGCGCAGAGCCGAAGCCGACGCCGTATTTGGCGCCCTCGACGCGAACCCCGTAGTAGCGATTGTTTGCCATGGGCCCAACCCCCTCTTGTACACGCTCCCGCGCTTCGACGATAAATAAGGTCGACGTCGAACTGGCGTTAGGCCGTCGGCCAAAAAATTATGGAAGAGCTTCGGACTCGCCCCGCAATGGACCCACGAGACGAGCGCGCAGGCCGCGGTCTGGCGCCGGGCGAAGCCTTGGCGGGATTCGTTTTCGGCGCCGCCAAGCATGCCGTCATCGCGCTCGGCGGAATCGACGCGGCGAGCCTCCGCGCCGCCCTCGACGCGGTCGAACCCGAGCCGTCCGGTCGGCGCGCGCTGTTGGCGCGAATCACCCCCGCGGCGACGACCGAGGCGATCATAGAGCAGGCCATCGATCTCCTCGCCGAGACCGCGCGCCTGATATGGCCGATCTGGTTCACCAGCGTGAGCTTTCCCGGGCGCGACGACGCGCTCGGTCGGCTCGCCGTTGCCGTTGCGGCGCGCGACGCCGCGCGCGAGATCACGGGTTTGTCGTCCAAGTGGGTGGAGGCGGCGGCGCGTATCGCACTCGGCGGTCGTCCGCCTCGCGTCGCGGGCATGCTGCCAGCGGTCGAGATCGCACAGCTCGCGCTCGCCGTCAGCCGATTCGGCCTCGTATTCGTGGCAGATGTCGAGGCCGCTTGCAAAGACGGCAATCACGCCGCGACGGTGCACGCGCTCGAATGGATCGCGCAGCACATGAACGGGGCGGTGGTCGCGCTGTTTCCCGAACTGCCGCCGAACGCGCCGCCTTTCGATCGCATCCTCTACGGCGCCCGGACCGTCGCGGCGGCGGACCCGGTCGAGGCCGCGCCCGTCGACGCTGGACCTTGGATAGCGCCGTGGCGCGGCATGCCGCATCCCGCGAGCGAGGTCGAGCGACGGCTCGCCAAAGCGCTCCGCGCAGACGCGGAACTCGCGCCGCTGTTCGTGTTCAATCAGTGCGTCGTCACCGTCCGCGGCACGCGGCCGAAGGTCGATCTCGTGTGGACCGAAGGCCGGCTTGCGGTCGAGCTCGACGGTTGGGGCAGTCACGGCAATCGCATGGCGTTCATGCAGGATCGGCATCGCGACTATGAACTGGCAATGAGCGGCTATACGGTGCTCCGCTTGACCAACGACGAGATCGCGCAGGACATCGAGAAAGCGATTGAAAAGATTCGCGACCTGGTAACCTTGTGTCGGAGGCGCGCGGCTCGGGAGGTATGACGTGGCTCTGACGGAAATGCAGACGTTGATCCTGTGGGCTCTCCTCGCAAAGCCAGGGGGCGCGGGTCTTCAGAAGGACATTCGGCCGGATGTGAAGAAGGCCGACCGCGAGGCGCTGGTCGGGGAAGGTCTGATCAGGAGCGACCCGAAGAGCCGGCCGATAATGCTCGAGGTCACAGACAAAGGCTGGGCGTGGGCCGCGGACCACCTCGATGCCGAACTGCCGAAACGCTCCGTCCATGGCGCCGCCATCCTTCAGGCCTGGCTGAAGCGACTCAAGGCGTTCATGGCCGCGAAGGATTTCGGCCTCGCCGACGTGCTGGCGCCGCCAGCAACGACGGAGCCGGCTCGCGACGACTATTCGGCTTTGCGCGGGCGTATTCGGCAATCCTATCTCGAAGCGACGGGCGGACGTCTGAATCAGCGCGTTTTCTTGAACGTTCTGCGCGATGAGCTCGGGGATGTCGACCGCTCCGCACTCGATCACGCGCTTCGGAAAATGCACCTGGAAGAGGGGAGCCATTTGTCTGGGTCGGACAATCCCCCGGAGATTACGGACGCGATTCGCGACGCCAGCCTCGACTTCAAAGGCGAAAGGATGTTCGTGTTGTGGATAACGCGATGAGTCCGGGCTTTCAGGCTCTTCGCGCCGTCGATTTCAACTGGACCCATGCCTTACACGATGTCTGGTCCGATCCGCTGTTTCATGTGGAGGACCTGCATAAATCGACCGTCGACTGGATCATGGACGAATTTCGATTGCGGACCGCGCGGCTCGATTCGAATCCGATCGGTCAGGTGATCTCTGGCCTACAGGGCACAGGCAAGACCCATCTGATCGGAACATTGAGGCGCAGGGTCTGGCTGGAGCGCGGATGGTTCGTGCTGCTCGACATCGTTGGAATCTCGGACTTTTGGGCGACCGCCGCGCTGGGCTTCGTCGAGTCGTTGAGTCGCCGATTGCCCGGCGGACAGGCGCAACATAAAGCAGTGATCAGCGGCGTGCTCAATGCGCTGAGCAC
>DASXYQ010000108.1:0-5608 GCA_036502445.1 Roseiarcus sp.
AGTTCGCTGACATCAGTGAGAAACCGACCTCTTGCCGACGACGCTCGCCCAATATCCGATTCGTCGATCACCCCGTACCCCCGTTTCATCCATCAGGGTCGGCCGAAGGCCGGTGCGAAACTCGCAATGACGGGTCGAGCCGGACAGGTCTCGTCGACTCGCTAATTTATGGGCTTCGCCTATGGCCTCGCGCGAGGGGTATGATCGAGCGGCCGCCGCAGTCCGGCCGGCTGTTTGTTGGAGATCAGGTCATGACGATATCTTCCGCTCTCGCAGGCGTCGTGTTCGACGCCTATGGAACGCTGTTCGACGTCTATGGCGTCCAAGCCGAATTGGAGGCGCGGTTTTCCGGCAAGGGGCGGGCGATCGCGGAAAAGTGGCGCGAAAAGCAGATCGAATATTCGCGACTGCGGACCATGAGCGGCCGATAGGTGGACTTTTGGCAAATCACCGGCGACGCTCTGGACTACGCCTGTGAATTTTCCGGGGAGCCGCTGGACGCGGGCGCTCGGGCAACGTTTCTCGCGGTCTATGAGCGCCTGCCGCCCCATCCCGAAGTGCCCGTCGCCCTGCGCGCGCTCGTGGGGCAAGGGTTGACGCTCGCCGTGTTGTCGAACGGCAACGAGTCGATGCTGAACTCGGCGCTCGCCGCGGCGGGTCTGTGGCCGCTGTTCACGCATGTGCTGAGCGTCGAGCGCATACGCAAGTTCAAGACGGCGCCCGAAGCCTACCAACTCGGCCCCGACGCGTTCGGGCAGCCGGCGGGCGAGCTGCTGTTCGTCTCCTCCAACGGCTGGGACGTCGTCGGCGCCGCCTGGTTCGGCTATCGCGCTTTTTGGATCAACCGCGCGAACGCGCCAGCGGAGCGGCTGGAGGCTCCGGCCTATGCCGTGGGCAGGACGATGAACGATCTCGTGGCCTGGCTCGGTCTCTGAGGCCTCATCCGCTACAGCCTAGCCGGATTCTCGTCGAGCCAATTGAAAACACGAAGATCGCGCAGCCTGGCGCAATCCTCAGATCACCGCGTTCGCCGCGAATTCCGGCTTCAGCGCGCGATAGAGGCTGACGAAACGCTCGCGCCGCTTCGCGAAGGCGTCGGCGAGGAAGGGCTCTGGCGCGGTCACGTCGAGGATTTCGGGCGCCCGGCACAGCGCGTCGGGGGACTCACCCGTCGCGGCGAGGCGCGCGAGGCGCGCGGCGCCGAAGGCGGGGCCGGTCTCGCCGCCGCGATAGCGCACGATCTCGCGCCCGAGCGCGGCGGCGATCATGCGGCTCCAGAGCGCGCTCTTCGCGCCGCCGCCGATCAGTCCGACGCGGTCGAGCGCATCGCCGGCCGCGGCGAGACAATCGCGCGCATCGGCGAGCGTGAAGGCGACACCCTCCATCACCGCGCGGGTCAGATCGGCGCGCGACGAGGATTCGCTCAGGCCGAAGACGACGCCGCGCGCGTGCGGATCGTCATGCGGCGTCCGCTCGCCCGATAGATAGGGCAGGAACAACAGCTCGCGCGGCCCGTGATAGCCCCCGCTGGCCTCGCGCTCCAATTCCGCGACTTCGCCCCCGAGGAGTCGCGCTGCGAACGCGAGCGCGGCGGCGCCGTTCAGCATCGCCGCCATGCGCAACCATCGCTCGGGCAGCGCATGGGCGAAGCTGTGCACGAGCTTTTCCGGCGCGGCGCGATAGACGTCGGAGGCGACGATGAGCTGGCTCGCGGTGCCCAGGGAAATGAAGGCCTCGCCGGGACGAATGGCGCCGAGACCCACTGCGCCCACCGCGGCGTCACCGCCCCCCGCCGCGACGACCAAGTCGCGGGGCAGCCCGAACTCGTCGGCGACGCGGGGCAGCAGGCCCGCGAGTGCGTGCGATCCCTCCGCCAGCGGCGGAACCAGCGCGGGCTCGACGCCGCTGGCCGCGAGCGCGGGCCCCGACCACCGCCGCGCGGCCTCGTCGAGCCACCAGGTGCCCGCCGCGTCGCTCATATCGGAGCGTTTTTCGCCGGTGAGCGTGAAACGCAGGTAGTCCTTGGGTAGCAGCACGCTGGCGATGCTCGCGCGGACTTCGGGCTCATTGCGCGCGAGCCACATCAGCTTGGGGGCGGTAAAGCCCGCCATCGGCTTGACGCCAACGACTTTGGCGAGTTCGGGATGTTGTTCGTCGAGCTCCCGCGCCTCGAGATGAGCGCGCGTATCGTTGTGCAGTATCGCCGGCCGAACCGGCCGATCGTCGCGCCCGAGCAGGACGGCGCTGTGCATCTGGCCGGAAAAGCCGATCGCGCGCAGCCCGGCCATCGCCTTGGTTGCCCGTGCCCTGAGATCGCAGATCGCCGCGAACAACGCCTCGCGCCAGACCTCGGGGTCTTGTTCTGACCAGAGCGGATGCGGATGATCGGGACGGTACGCGCGTTCGGTGGCGGCGATCACCCGCTCGCTCTCGTCGACCACCACCGCCTTGATGGCCGAGGTGCCGCAATCCACGCCGAGATAGTTCATGCCACACGCGTCGCGGAAAACCTCTTTTCCAACAGGAGCGGGCGCGTCACGCCGCTGATAGGGCGGCTGCGATCATCCAGGCGGGTGGCGTCCTCCCCGCGGCGCCCCTGTGAGCGCAGTCGCGAACACCGCGCTCGAGAATGTAGCGCAAGCCACTCAGAATCGGCTGGTCCGAGCCGTGGGTCGCGGCGACGACGCTCTGCAATTCCACTTCATCGGCCTTGTCGGCGAATTCCCGAACCAGGCGAGCGGCCAAGACGCCGCTAGGCAGCTCGCGTCGGGTGGCCTCGGCGACGAATTCGCGCGCGAAATCCCCGCCGATCGACTTTACCGCAGCCCGCGCAACCTCCGTGTTGGAACATGTGTGAACAATCTCACGATAGATCATCACGCTTCCTCCTTGCCGAGGACCGACACTGGAAAGAGGTCGTAACGCGCGATAAAGTCCGAGTTGTGGCGATGAATGGAAAATGAACGGGTGATATGGCGTCTAGAATTTTAACCGCCGGCATCGGCACCTCGTTTCAGCGTACAAATTATTCAAATTTTCAATCTTCGGCAATCGCCGCCATGACGCGTTGCCGGAGCGCGGGATACCGATAAGATTTGCCGCTGGGGTTCTCAATTGTCGACAGAAACACGCAATCTTGGCTAAAATGTCTGGGCATACGCAGAATGTCAAACGCAAACGCTGCCGACAAGACTGCGCGTTTTCAGTCCACTAGAACGATCGGGTGATGAAATGTCCGAGCCTACACTTCGTTTCATCGAGGCAACGGCATACACATGCGTAGGCGGAACAGGGTGCGGAACCGGTGATTTTGCTGTGCCATGGCAGGACGACCGCGCTCAACGAGCGCGGCTACAAACAACCGCGTCGACTTCAGCCGCCGGCATCGGCGACCAGTTTCGGCTTGCCGCGGTAGAGTTCAGGAAACAGATGGCTCAAATTCCCGATCTTGGGCAGATCGTTGAAGGCGATATAGGGCTGCTCGGGGTGCAGCGTCGCATAGTTCTGATGGTAGCCTTCTGCAGGATAGAACGCCGCCAGCGGCTCTACCCGGGTCACGATCGGGCCGGAGAAAACCTTCGCGGCGTCGAGCTGCGCGATATAGGCTGTCGCGATCTCTTTCTGATGATCGTTGGTGAAGAAAATCTCCGAGCGATATTGCGTCCCCTCGTCGGGTCCCTGCCGATTGAGTTGGGTCGGATTGTGCGCGACCGAAAAATAAATCTGCAAGATTTTGCCGTAGCTCACGATGCGCGAATCGTACGTGATCTCGACAGATTCGGCGTGGCCGGTCGTGCCCGTGCTAACCTCTTCATAGGAAGGCTTGACCTTCGTCCCGCCGGAATAGCCGGATACGGCTTCGGTCACGCCTTTGACATGCTGGAAGACGCCCTGCACGCCCCAGAAGCAGCCGCCCGCCAGGACGACCTTTTCCGAAGCCGCGCTCGCCTCCTCGCTCGGCATCGCCGGCGCGGGCACCTTCACGGCGTTCTCGGCCGAACTCGACAGCGTCGGCGCGAGGAAGATCGCCGCCGCGACGAGCGCGCCACCAACCGCCGGAAAGAAGTAGCTTCCGAGCGTGTTCGGCCCGGACAAGCTGAATTTTTGACCTGTCATTTGCGTTCTCCTTGAATGGAAATACCCAATCGTCCGATGGAGCCAAACTCACGCGGCCGCCGCCGTGAACTTCATGGCGACGCCGTTCATGCAATAGCGCAGGCCGGTCGGCTTCGGCCCGTCATCGAAGACATGCCCGAGGTGGCCGGCGCAGCGCTGGCAAGAAACCGCCGTTCGCTTCATGCCTAACGAATTGTCCGTGGCCGTCTGAACCGCGTCGTCCAGAGGCGCCCAGAAGCTCGGCCATCCCGTGCCGCTGTCGAATTTGGTCTCCGAGGAAAACAGCGGCAGTTCGCATCCCGCGCAGCCGAACACCCCCTCCCGGTGCTCGTTCAGCAGCGGACTCGTGAAGGGAACTTCCGTGCCGGCCTGGCGCAGCACCCTGAATTGCGCCGGCGTCAGCAGCGTGCGCCATTCGGCGTCGGTGCGGACGAGATGATCGGTCGCAGCCAGAACCTTCCCCACGTTGAGAATTTCGGCGATCGAGGCGACCGCTGCGAAGGCGATGAAATCTCGGCGACTTGTCATCCGGGGACTCCTGGGAGGCTACCGTCAGCGGACGGCTCGCAGGCATTACGGACGCGGGAGCGCTTTGTTACGGGACGATAGGGTCGTTCACAAGAATTTTCCCGGTCCCGACCGCTCCGGAGCGCCACGTAAGGCGGCCCTCGGGAACAACGGCACGGGGACCCCTTCCCCCTTTTCGGGGCAAAAGGTGGCGCGAAGCGCCGGATGTGGTGCCGCCGACCCTCACCCCAGCCCTCTCCGGCCAGAGCGGGAGAGGGGGATTTCGGCCGCGGTGTCTAGTTTGGAAGGATCAATTTCGTTGCCGCATCATTGCCCCTCTCCAACCACTCCAGGAAGCCGCGCCCCAACAGCTGCGATCGCCGCGCCTGAGCGCACGAGCGCGATCGCCTTTTCCATGTCGGGATGGAGATGGCGATCGTCGTCGAGATGGGGAACCTTCGAGCGCACTAGGCAGCGCAGGGCCTCCAGCGGTACGCTCGACGCGAGCGGCGCGTGGAAGTCGCAGCCCTGCGCCGCTGCCAGCAGTTCGACGCCGATCACGGCGTTGGCGTTTTCGATCATCGGCAGCAGCCGGCGCGCGCCGTGAGCCGCCATCGAGACGTGGTCCTCCTGGTTGGCCGAGGTCGGGATCGAATCGACGCTCGCGGGATAGGCGCGCTGCTTGTTTTCGGAGACCAGCGCCGCCGCCGTCACCTGCGGGATCATGAACCCGGAGTTCAACCCGGGTTTCGGCGTCAGGAACGCCGGCAGTCCCGAGAGCGCGGGATCGACCAGCATGGCAATCCGACGCTCCGCCAGCGACCCGATCTCGCAAACGGCAAGCGCGATGATGTCGGCGGCGAAAGCGACGGGCTCGGCGTGAAAGTTGCCGCCGGACAACGCTGCGTCGGGGTCGGTAAAGATCAGCGGATTGTCGGTAACGCCGTTGGCCTCGCATGCCAACGTCGCCGCGGCCTGGCGCAGG
>DASXYQ010000109.1:0-5814 GCA_036502445.1 Roseiarcus sp.
GTGCGCGGAAGACAACATGCAGGTCGTCGCCTGCACGACTCCCGCCAACCTCTTCCATGTGCTGCGGCGCCAGTTGAAGCGCGATTTCCGCAAGCCGCTGATCTTGATGACGCCGAAATCGATGCTGCGCAACAAGCGCGCAGTGTCGGCGCTCTCCTCCTTCGCGCCCGGCAGCTCGTTCCATCGGCTGCTCTGGGATCACGCGGAGACGCACGCGGGAGAAAAGATTCAGCTCTCCCCCGACGAGAAGATTCGTCGCGTCGTCATCTGCTCCGGCAAGGTCTATTACGATCTCTACGAGGAGCGCGAGAAGCGCGGCATCGACGACATCTATCTCCTGCGCGTGGAGCAGCTGTACCCGTTCCCGTTGAGGGCCCTGATCAAGGAGCTTTCCCGCTTCAAGGACCCGGAGATCGTCTGGTGCCAGGAGGAGCCGAAGAACATGGGGGCTTGGACCTTCGTGGAGCCCTCCCTTGAATGGGTGCTCGCGCAGGTCGGCGGCAAGGCGAAGCGACCGCGCTACGCCGGCCGTCCCGCCTCCGCGGCGACCGCGACCGGCTTGATGTCCAAGCACCTGGCGCAGTTGAAAGCGTTCCTGGACGAGTGCTTAGTTTGAGCGAGCCGGGGCTGGGTAGGGCTGTGGACGCGGTCGCTGGCGGCGTTGGTTCCGCTTGGCGCCCACTCGGAAAATGAGGCGCTCTGCGACGGGCGCGCTCGGCGAGCGCGGCTACCAGAGGGCGCGGAGGCCCGGAACGTGAACAGCAGATGCCCTACTTTCTCAGCAAGTTGACGCCGCCGCGAAAGACTTTCCTGCGCGACATGTCGCCGGAGGAATTGGATGTGATGCGAGCCCATCAGGATTATTGGCGCGCCCATGTCGACGCCGGCATGGTCGTCGTACTCGGCTCGGTCGACGATCCCGAGGGGGCTTGGGGCGTCGCGATCAGCGACGCCCCTTCGCGCGAGCGGCTGGAGGCGTTGCAGGCTCGCGATCCCGCGATCCTGGCGGGGCGCGGCTTCAGTTGGGATAATTTCTCGATGCCGGCGGTCAGGGTCTGTCCTGTGGCGCCGCTGGCTCCGGTTTCCTCCGTCACTCCGTAACAGAAGGGCGCCGCGCGGCGCGAAAATCATGGCCACGGAAATTCGCGTCCCTACCCTCGGCGAATCAATCACCGAAGCGACTGTCGGCAAATGGTTCAAGCAGCGCGGCGACGCCGTGAAGGCGGACGAGCCGCTGGTCGAACTCGAGACGGACAAGGTGACGCTGGAAGTCAACGCGCCGGCGCCCGGCGTGCTGTCGGAAGTATCCGCCCAGACCGGCGAGACCGTGTCGATCGGCGCGTTGCTCGGTGAGGTGTCAGCGTCGTCCACGGCCCCGTCCGCGCCGGCCAAGCCCGCGGCGAGCGCTCCCGCTTCCAAGCCTTCGGCGGCGACCGCGATGCCGCCCGCGCCGTCGGCGGCGAAAATCGCTGTCGAGAACGGCATCGACCTCAGCGCTGTGACGGGCAGCGGCAAGCGTGGCCAGGTGCTCGAGGGCGACGTGCTGCAAGAGATCGCCAAATCCGAAACGCGCAAACCCGATGGGGCCAAGCCCGAGCCGGCCAAGCCCGCCCCTGCGCCGGTTGCGCCTGCGATCGCGCCGCTGCCGGCCCCGACCGCCTTGCGCGCGCCTTCCGCGCCGGACGACGCCTCGCGTGAGGAGCGCGTGCGTCTGACCAAGTTGCGCCAGACCATCGCGCGCCGGCTCAAGGACGCGCAGAACACCGCCGCGATGCTGACGACCTTCAACGAGGTCGACATGTCCGAGGTGATGGGTATGCGTGCGCGCTACAAGGAGCCGTTCGAGAAGAAGCACGGCGTCAAGCTCGGCTTCATGGGTTTCTTCGTCAAGGCCTGCGTGCAGGCGCTGAAGGACGTGCCGGCGGTGAACGCCGAGATCGACGGCGCCGACCTCGTATTCAAGAACTATTATCACCTCGGCATCGCGGTCGGCACGGACAAGGGGCTCGTCGTGCCGGTCGTCCGCGACGCCGACCGGCTTTCGATCGCCGGGATCGAAAAGACGATCGCCGACTACGGCAAGCGCGCGCGCGAGGGTCGTTTGAAGATCGAGGAGATGCAGGGCGGCACGTTCACCATCACCAACGGCGGCATCTACGGGTCGCTGATGTCGACGCCGATCCTCAACGCCCCGCAATCCGGCATATTGGGCATGCACAAGATCCAGGATCGCCCGATGGCTGTCGCGGGCAGGATCGAAATTCGCCCAATGATGTATCTGGCGCTGAGTTACGATCACCGCGTCGTCGACGGCAAGGACGCGGTCACCTTCCTCGTCCGGGTCAAGGAAGCGCTCGAAGACCCCGCCCGGCTCGTGCTAGATCTCTGAAGCGCCGCCGCCCAAGGCGGGCGATTTTGGGGGAATCATGAGTGAACTCGTCTGTCTGGAACTGAGCATTTTGCTCTGGATCGCGCACGTCCTCGTGCAAGCCGCATACGGGGGATTGGCGCTGAATCCGGACTATCTGCTCAGTGCGCGCGACCAGACCCTCTCGCCCAAGGGCACTTCGTACGGGCGCGCGACGCGCGCGCTGGGCAATTACGTCGAGAATTTCACGCCCTTTGTCGCCGCCGATCTCGGCTTGATCGCGACGCAGCATACCGGCGGATGGGGCGCGACAATCTGGATCCTCGCGCGCATTGTTTACATCCCGCTTTACCTCGGCGGTGTGAAATACGCGCGCACCGGCGCCTGGGCGATCTCGATCGTCGGGCTGCTGATGATGCTGGCGCAGTTGGCGGGGTACTGAACGGCTTTTCCCGCTCGTAGAGAAAGGCGGGCGCGCGGCGCAGGAATAGCCGTCGCGCGCCTCGTTGGTGGTGGCGAGCCTTCTACCGCGAGCGGAAAAACGGCATCCAACCTTCAGAGATTTACCATGGCCCATGATGTCATCGTGATCGGCTCCGGCCCCGCCGGCTACGTCTGCGCGATCCGCGCGGCGCAACTCGGCATGAAGGTCGCCGTGGTCGAGAAGATGAAGACGCTCGGCGGCACCTGCCTCAACATCGGTTGCATTCCGTCGAAGGCGTTGCTCTACGCCTCGGAAATGTTCGAGGAGACCGCGCATAAACTGGCGCCGCTGGGAATCGTCGTCGGCCCGCCCGAGCTCGATATGGCGGCGTTGATGAAGCACAAGGACGACACCGTCGCCGCCAACGTCAACGGCGTCGCGTTTCTGTTCAAGAAGAACAAGATCGACTGGGTCGTCGGCGAGGGGCGGATCGCCACGGCGGGCCAGGTCGTCGTCAAAGGCGGCGACGGCAAGGAAACGACGCTCGAGGCCAAGCACATCGTCATCGCCACCGGCTCCGACGTTTCGCAATTCCCCGGCGTCGAGATCGACGAGAAGACGATCGTCTCCTCCACCGGCGCGTTGGCGTTCGCCAAGCCCCCGGCGAAGCTCCTCATCGTGGGCGCCGGCATCATCGGCCTGGAACTTGGCTCGGTCTGGGGACGGCTGGGGTCGGAGGTGACCGTGGTCGAATTCCTCGACCGCATCCTGCCCGGCATGGACGCCGAGGTCGCCAAGCAATTCCATCGCATGCTCGAAAAGCAGGGATTCAAGTTCCACCTGAGCCAAAGGGTCACCGGCGTCGCGAAGACCGCCGGCGGCGCCGCGGCGACGATCGAGCCCGTCGCGGGCGGGCCCGCGCTGGTGCTGGAGGCGGACGTCGTTTTGGTCGCGATCGGCCGGCGCCCGTATACGCAGGGGCTCGGTCTCGAGGCGCTCGGCGTCGCGATGGAACGCGGGCAGGTCGTCATCGACGCCCATTTCAAGACCAATGTTCCGGGCGTCTTTGCGATCGGCGACGTGGTGCGCGGGCCGATGCTCGCTCACAAGGGCCAGGACGAGGGGGTCGCTCTCGCCGAGATTCTCGCGGGGCAGGCGGGACATGTGAACTATGACGTCATTCCCAGCGTCGTCTACACCAGCCCGGAAGTCGCCGTGGTCGGCAAGTCCGAGGAGGAGCTGAAAGCCGCCGGCGTTGCCTATCGCGTCGGCAAGTTTCCCTTCACCGCCAACGGCCGCGCTCGGGCGATGCGCCACACCGAGGGCTTCGTCAAAATCCTGGCGGACGCTGCGAGCGATCGCGTGCTGGGCGTGCACATCGTCGGCTTCGGCGCCGGGGAAATGATCCACGAAGCTGCGGTGCTGATGGAATTTGGCGGCTCGGCGGAAGATCTCGCCCGCACCTGCCACGCGCATCCCACGATGTCCGAGGCGGTGAAGGAAGCCGCGATGGCGGTGGCGAAGCGGTCGATACACATCTAACAAACGACGAGGGAACGGGTATATCCGACATGAAGTATTTGGGAGCGTCAGGGATGCCTTTGACTCGCGCCTTCAAGTCCGACACCAACGTCGCGATCCATCTGCGCGATGGGCTGCACCCGACGATTGTAACATGACGGTCATCAGAGGATGCGACAGCCTGCTTCGGGCGACTCGTGAGATATCTGGAGCTACGCCATGAGGGGCTGGAACAGCGGGGCTCACACCCTAATTTCAATCTTCGCGTTCGTCGCCCTTCTCGCGGAGCCTGCCCACGCCGACCGCATGGCGTTGTGGAAAATCGTAAGCCTCGAATGCGTCCCCCATTTCGAAAAGGGCGAGGCGCCCGTCCCATGTGAGCACATCGATATTACCGGCGGCGAAGATCGCGGCTACGTGGATTTGAAAGATCTGCGCGGCGTCGCGCAGATGCTGACGATTCCGATCCGCCGAGTGACCGGCATCGAAGACCCGGCGCTGCTGGAGCCCGACGCGCCCAATTACTTCGCGGGCGCCTGGGGCGCTCGCGCTTATGTGGAAGGGCATTTGCATCGGTCGTTGCCGCGCGAGGCGGTCGCGATCTCTGTCAATTCCATGGACCGTCGCAGCCAGGACCAGTTGCACTTGCACGTCGATTGCGTCGACAAAGATGTCGCGGCGACGCTTGCTGAATATAAAGACCGGTTCGACGCCCAGTGGCGTCCAATGAGCGTCGCGCTCGAGGGCCGCCACTACTGGGCGCGGCGTCTCGATTCGCCCGACCTGGCCGATATCTCGCCCTTTCGGTTGCTCGCCGATGGCGTGGACGGCGCCAAAGATCACATGGGCCTGTGGACTCTCGTCGCCATCGGAACGACTTTCTCCGGCCAACCCGGCTTCATACTGCTGGCCGACGATGCTGAGACGGGCGGCGGTCATGGTGAAGACTTACAAGACAAAGAATGCGCAATTGCGACGGTTAAATAACGATCCCGGCGTTGTCGTTTGTGTCAAAGCAAGTGACGTGCGCTCCGCGTCATTGCGAGCGCAGCGAAGCAATCCAGCTTTTCACGAAATCGCCGGCCGACGAGTTCTCAATCCTAATAACGGTTTTGGACTAAGGACTTGCAGCATCGGCGGGACGGCGCGGCCAGGCTGGCGGCCGGCAGCGGAACCATGGATGGCTTCGTTTCGCCCGCAATGACGGGTGGAACCCAGGCGAGCGGGCGCGGGAGGCGGTGGGTTGGTCGCTCCGGTTCTGCCATTCGAGGCCGCCGCGCGCCGATCACTGGAGGGTCGCGATCATCTGCCGGATCTCGGCCGGGGTATGCTCGCCGCTGAGCGGCGTTCCCGGCGCCAGATACTTGCCCATCGCCAGCCCGCCGACGAGCACCGGCTCGAAGCCGATTTCCCTGATGAGCCGCGTCGCCAGCGCAACGGCGTTGGAGTCGTCGCCGGCGATCGGCACGCCGACCGGCTCGCCCGGTCGATGCGCGTCCTG
>DASXYQ010000110.1:0-3748 GCA_036502445.1 Roseiarcus sp.
CGGGCGTGGGGCGGACCGGATGGTTTTTTGCGTACGAACATTCAGGCGTCCGTCCCGATATCCTGACCGCCGCCAAGGGCATCGGCGGCGGCTTCCCGCTTGGGGCGTGCTTGGCGACCGCGGATGCCGCCAAGGGCCTCATCGCCGGCGTCCATGGCACGACATTCGGCGGTAATCCGCTCGCGATGGCGGTCGGCAACGCCGTGCTCGACATCGTGCTGGCGCTGGGCTTCATCGAAAATGTTGCCCGGCTCGGGCTATTGGCGCGTCAGCAACTCGCCGAGCTCAAGGATCGCCACCCTCGAGTGATCGAGGAGGTTCGTGGTGAAGGCCTCATGATCGGGCTCAAGCTCAAGGTTCCCGCCGCGGGTTTCGCGGCCCTCGCTCGAAATCATCGCCTTCTGACCATACCGGCCGGCGACGCCGTGGTGCGTCTGTTGCCGCCGCTCGTCATTTCCGACGACGAATTGAGCGAAGGGGTGCGGCGGCTCCACGCGACTTGCGTCGATGCGGAGGCCGCCTCTCCGTCAGAAGCGACGGTCGCTGCGGCATGAGCGCGCCCAACGGCGGCACCGCCGCCCGCCATTTCCTCGACTTGCTCGACGTCCCGGCGCCGACGCTGCGGGGCATCCTCGACGCGTCGGCTTCCATGAAGGTCCGACGCGCGCAAGACCGCCGCGCCGCGCCGCGTCCGCTGGAAGGCAAGTCCCTGGCGATGATTTTCGATCGCCCGTCGACGCGAACTCGTGTTTCCTTCGATGTCGCGATGCGCGAACTCGGCGGTGAAACGATCATGCTCACTGGCGCCGAAATGCAACTCGGACGCGGCGAGACGATCGCCGACACCGCGCGCGTGCTTTCGCGGTATGTCGATGCGATCATGCTCCGCATTCTCGACCATTCCGATATGTTGGAAATGGCGCGCTACGCCACGGTGCCCGTGATCAATGGCCTCACCAGACAATCGCATCCCTGTCAGGTAATGGCGGATATCCTGACGTTCGAGGAGCATCGCGGGCCGATACGCGGCCGCAAGATCGCGTGGAGCGGCGACTTCAACAACGTGCTGTCGTCGTGGGTCGACGCCTCCGCCCGGTTCGATTTTCTGCTCGACATCGCCTGCCCGCCGGAATTGCAGCCCGAGCCGCGGCGGATCGCCGCCGCCTTGGCGGCGGGCGCGAACATCGTCGTTCGCGACGATCCGGAAACAGCGGTAGACGGCGCGAGCGCCGTGATTTCGGATTGCTGGGTCTCGATGGGCGACGAGGACGAAGGCCGCCGCCACAACCTGCTGGCGCCCTACCAGGTCAACGCCAGGCTGATGAGCCGGGCGGCGCCGGACGCCGTCTTCATGCATTGCCTGCCCGCACATCGCGGGGAGGAAGTGACCGACGAGGTGATCGACGGTCCGCAGTCCGTCGTGCTCGACGAGGCCGAAAATCGTCTGCACGCGCAAAAAGGCGTGCTGGCCTGGTGTCTGGGAGCATTGCCCTCATGAGCCCACTCGAGCGCGACGTTTCGGACTTCGCCCGCGACGACATCGTCTTGCCCTATACGGTCGAGAGCCTGAGCACGCGCGGGCGTCTGGTTCGGCTCGGGCCCGCGATCGACGCCATATTGAAGCGCCACGCCTATCCGGAGCCCGTTGGCAAGGTGGTCGGAGAGGCCGCCGCGCTCGCAGTACTGCTCGGTTCGACGCTGAAGCTGGAGGGCCGCTTCCAACTGCAGACCAAGACGGACGGCGCGCTCAGCATGCTGGTGGTCGATTTCGACGCGCCCTCGAATCTGCGTGCTCTCGCTCGCTTTGACGAAAAGGCGCTCGCGAGCCGGTCGGCTGCGGGCGCCGACATCCTCGGCTCCGGCCACCTTGCCTTCACGATCGACCTCGGGGAGCGGGCCTCGCGCCACCAGGGCGTGATCGCGCTGGAGGGCCAGGGACTCGAGCGAGCCGCGCATGCCTACTTCGAGCGGTCCGAACAGATACCGACGCTCGTCCGTCTCGCCGTCGGCCAGAGCGTCACGCCCGAAGGCGTCGAATGGCGCGCGGGCGGCCTGCTCGTCCAATTCCTGCCGGACTCGCCCGAGCGACGCCGTCACGTCGATTTCGATCCCGGCGACGGGCCGCCGGGCTTCATCAAGGCAGCCTCGCCCGAAGACGACGAATGGATCGAGGCCAAGTCGCGCGCCGCCACGACGGAGGATCATGAACTCATCGATCCGACGCTGTCGAGCGAGCGGCTGCTGTTCCGGCTGTTCAACGAACGCGGCGTGCGCGTCGCAGATCCGACGCCGCTGAAAGAAGCGTGCCGCTGCTCGGCGGAAAAGATCGATGCGATGTTGCAGAGCTTTTCGGCGGAGGAACGCGCCGCGATGGTCGGCGACGACGGGCAGATCGGCGTCACCTGCGAATTCTGTTCGGTCAAGCGCGTCTTCGATCCTGCGGATTACGACGCATGAAATCCAGTCCGCGCAAATCTCCTCCCGCGCGAGGGGGCGAGGTCTCGATGGAAATGCGCGCTTTTGCGGTCCGACTGGCCGAAGTCTGCGCCGAAGTCGAGGCCGAACTGGAAGAACTGCTCGCCCTCCGGACGCGACCCCATGAGCTCGCGCGTCCCGAGCGTCTGATCAGCGCGATGCGCCATGGCGTGCTGGGCGGGGGAAAACGGCTGCGGCCCTTCCTGACGATCGAAACTGCGCGCGCTCTTGGAGTTACCGGCGCTGCGCCGCGCCGCGCGGGCGCCGCGATCGAGTGCGTGCACGGCTATTCCCTGATCCACGACGATCTGCCGGCGATGGACGACGACGACCTTCGTCGCGGCCGGCCCACGGTTCATCGAGCGTATGACGAGGCGACCGCGATCCTCGCGGGCGACGCGCTGCTGACCCTCGCCTTCGAGCTGATGGCCGATCCGGCGACCCATCCCGTCGGCGAAACGCGTGCGGCGATGTGTCTCGGCCTCGCCAGGGGCGCGGGCCTCGGCGGTATGGTCGGCGGCCAGATGCTCGACATCGCGGCCGAGAGCGCCGCGGCCCCGTTGAGTTCCGACGCCATCCAGTTACTCCAGGCGATGAAGACCGGCGCGCTGCTGCGATTCAGCGTCGAGGCGGGCGCCATCCTTGCCGATGCCTCGGCCGATCGCCGCGCCGCGTTGGTTCGTTACGGCGAGGCGCTCGGCGCTGCGTTTCAGGTCGCGGACGATATTCTCGACGCGGAGAGCACCGACGCCGAACTCGGCAAGCGCACGGGCAAGGACGCCGCGCGCAACAAGGCGACGTTCGTCTCGGTGCATGGGTTGGCGCCCGCCAAGGTCTTGCGCGACGAACTCGTTGGAAAGGCGATCGCCGCGATCGACGAAGCGGGGTTGGGCGTCGAAGGGAGCGGCTTGCGCGCGGCCGCCCGTTTCGTGGCGCAGCGAAGAAATTAGGCAGAGGGAGTCATGTCGTTTCGGGAGGCGATGCGGCGCGTGATCACCGGCGACACTCCGGAGGGAAAATCCGTAGTCATCATCGACGGCGGCCCCTCCTCGGAAATCGGCGACGTATTGTTCGAGATTTGGGAGGATGCGGCGGGCGGCCCACTCGATTCCCGCGTACATGCGGACCTCGGGACCCGGAAGCCGATACTGGGTCCGGCCAAGGGAAATGTCCAAGTGCGGTGGTTCGTCGCAAACCCGCTGCCAGAGGGCGATGCGTCCCTGCTACTGGAGGAGGGCGAGACGCGCCCGAAGCCAGGGCAAGTCGTCATCCA
>DASXYQ010000111.1:0-6289 GCA_036502445.1 Roseiarcus sp.
ACAGTCGGTCTTCTCGAAATCGTCCAGCAAGACAGTTCCCACCGGCACGCCGATGACCGCGGGCAATGCGACCGAGGTCGATTCGTGACACATGTTCGAACTGTCGGGAAAGTTGTTGGTCCCGTGCATCCGTCCGAACAGCTGATACATATAGCTCGCTTCGAGCGAAGCGCGGCCCGAGGTATAAAAGACGACCGAGCGCGGATCGAGCTGCTTTAGCTCGGCGCCAATCTCACGAAACGCCTCGTCCCAGGCGACGGGCAGATATTTGTCGCTGGCCGCGTCATAGCGCATCGGATGCGTCAAACGACCGTTGTCCTCGAGATCCTTGTCCGACCAGGTCCGCAACTCGGCGAGCGTGTGCTGCTCGAAAAATTCTGGCGTCGTCGTCTTGCTGGTGATTTCCCAGGCCGTGGCCTTCGCGCCGTTTTCACAAAACTCAAACGGACGGGGCGACGCCGGCTTGGCCCACGAACAACTGACGCACATAAAGCCGTCCGGCTTGTTCTGTTTCAACAGGATCTCACTGCCGAGGATGGCCACTTCTTCTCGCGTCAGGATGGATCCTACGGCCTTCAGCGAGCCCCAGCCGCCGGCCGGTCCGGAATAAGGTTCGATCTCGATGTCATCGGTCATGATCCGGGGACTCCTCGCGGGTTATCGGGGGAAGCTGCAACCGATCCGCAACGCCGGAGCCTTCCAGTTCCCGTGTAACCGCGCCGTGTGCGCGCTTTCGAGATTGAGGGTCCGCCCGCCGCCGAGGGCGTGCTTCAACGGCCCAAATTCCTGAATGGCGCCAAAGTTCCGCGAACAATCGAAAATGGCGGTTTGGCCGCGGGCCGCTCTACTTCGCGACCAATTGGTCGCCCCGGAAATTGTGCATGGCGGGCGCCATGCCTTTCGTCCGCTGGGCAGCTCGAAGGCGCCGCGAAGCTGCGCGGACGGAGCCGCGCGGCGGCCCGCATCGCCTATTGCGCCGCACGTATGCTCGGAAAAGCCACCTCGACCAATGTTCCGTGTTCCTTGCGGCTCTTGATCGAGAAATCGGCGTGATTGGCCTCCACGAGCGCCTTTGTGAGCGGCAGCCCCAGTCCCGTGCCGTCGTCATGTCGACCGCCGGGTATCTGGCGGAACGGCTCCAGCGCAACGCTCAATTCGCTCTCGTTCATGCCGAGGCCCGTATCGCGCACCCGGATGACGGGATGACCGGATTCGTCGAGCGCGGTGGAGACGATGACCTGGCCGCCCGGTTCGTTGAACTTCACCGCGTTCGACATCAAGTTCAGCATGATCTGACGGAGGGCCCGCTCGTCCGCCATGACGTTCGGCAATTTGTCGAACAGCGAGAGGCGCATGATGATCCGTTCGCGCGCCGCCTGCGGCTGCATGAGCGCGACGCATTCGCGAATGATTCGGTTGGCGTCGACCGGAGAGAAGGCGAACTCCATCCGGCCCGCCTCGATCTTCGCCAGATCGAGCAGGTCGTTCGCCAGGCTCATCACATGCTGGCCCGAAGCGTGAATGTCCTTGACGTAGTCCTTGTACCGATCGTTCCCGATCGGTCCGAACCTTTCTTCCAGGATCACCTCGGCGAAGCCGAGAATCGCCTGCAGAGGCGTGCGAATTTCGTGGCTGACCCGAGCCAGAAAATCGGTCTTGAGCGCGCTCGCCGATTCGGCCTTTTCGCGCGCCGCGCTTCCCTCGCGTCCGGCCGCCTTCATTTCCGAAAGATCGCGTATGACGAGGCAATACTCTGGCTCCGGCGAGGCGGCGAGCCGGCCAAAATACAGCCGCACGAAAATCGGAGCGCCGCCGGCGGCGCGCGCTACGACTTCCGCCCCATTCGCCGACCCCCCCTCGCGCGCTGCGTCGAAGAGGGCGATTGCCGCCCCATGGCTGGACGGCGCGAGCAATGCGGTGAAGTGCTCCGCCGCCGCCTCCTCTCGGTCGTAACCGAACAGGCTTTTGGCCCGCGCGCTCATCGCCAGAATTCGGCCCGCGGCGTCAAGACGAACCAGGCCGTCGGCCGCCGAGTCGAGCGCTGCCGCGAAATTACGCGCCCGCGCGGAACTCAGCCGGGCTTCGACTTCCAGAGCGCGCAGACGCGATTGATTTTCGGCTTCTCGCGAGCGTCGCAAGGCGACGAGCGTCGCCGGAGCGCCGTCCCAGGAAATCGGCCTCGTCAGAGCGTCCACGACGATCCACTCGCCGCCCGCCGCCATCATCGGTATCTCGATGCTCTCGCTGGCAGGCGCGAGCATCGCTGGCTCGCGGTTCCTGAAAATCCACCCGAGCCCGCCGGCGGCGCGAAATTCCCCGATATCCGCGAAGCCGACGAGATCGAGCAGCGTTCGGTTGAGAAAAGCCGGCTCGCCTCCTCGCAAGACGAGCGCGCAGATGGGCAAGATATCGACCAAACTCGCCAGGTCGCTATTGGCGGTCTCTTCCGCCTGATGGGAACTGGCAGGCGAGCCGCCGCCGATCGGCTCCGCTGGTCCCGGCGCGATTTCGGCGGCGTCTTGAGCGGACGCGATCGGGAGCACCGGCGGATCTTCCGATTCCGTGGCGCCTTCGTCGGTGCGCGGCGCCCGCAATCGCGCGCCCAGGGCGCGCGCGATTTCACGGAACGCATCGCGTTCCTGCGAGGACAGTTCCACGATATCCTCCTCTCCACCTCCTGGTGCTTCCAGCGCGCTCGGCGGGGCCATCGAGGCGCTCGCCGCGGCGGGACGGAGGGGCACGACGTTGAGCCCCCCGGTCGGAATCGACGCAGTCGGCCGCAAGACGAAAATTTCCGCTCCGCCTTCTCGTCCCAGTTTCGACGGCGTCGCGGGCGCGCTCCCAGTTTCTTCCGCCGACGGCGTCACGATAGGGCTCGGCTCGCCAAGTGAAGTCGAAGTCGCGACGGCAGTCTCGACCACCGCCGGAATCGAGGCTCGCGAACTCCCGAGCGCTTCCATCTCGGTGGTTTCATCGGGCGGCGGCGGCTCTTCGGATTGCATCGCTGGCGCGGAGCTCCTCGAGGCGCGCGCGTCGACCGGCGCGCTCTCGCCCGTCAAAACTCCAAACCCGCGGAAACCGGCGAATTTACGTTCGCGGTCGAATTGCGGAGCGCCGGACATCAAGGCGACCCGCGCCCGCGCCAGACCCGGTTCGGGCCAATCGAGCCGCAGCGCCGAGAAAGTTCGCCGCGCGTCGAGCGCCTGGATGAAGGCGCCGGCGGGATCGATGCCCAGTCGCGCGCACAGCGCCTCGATCGACTCGCCGGCTAGCGGCGCGTTCGGCCCCACTCGCGCGGCAAGCGTCGGATCGGCTGGGCCGAATCGTCCTTCCGGGCTCAGATTCCAAAGGAAGCGAACCGGATCCTCGAGCGGCGGAGGCGCCAGAGGCGATGCGGCAGGATCGCCCGCGAGCGAATCCCCCTCTACTTCAAGCCCGGATCGCGGAACCTCGACGGGCGCACTCGGCGGGGCGGCGGCGACCAGGAAGCTCGAGCCGTTCGGTCCTGCGACGCGCGCGCACGACAAACCCAGCATAATCGGCGATCGTCCGGAGAAAAAGCGCAATTGCTCCATGCGCGGCTCCCCGCCGATCGCCAGCGATTGCGCGAGTTGACGCAACCGCCGGGCGCCAGGACTTTGCGCGCCGGCGACGACCGCCTCGAGCGCGGCGAGATCGCGCGCTCGGAACATCGCGAGCCCCGCTGGCGTCGCGAACGCTATGCGCACGGGGTGGCCCGTCGCGATCACGAGCGCGGCGTCTTCCACCAGCGCCGCGGCGTAAGGGCCGCCCTCAAGGAGCGCCGAGGCTTGTTGTGGGTTCAGAACGTTTGGTGCGGAGGCGTCCATGGTCTCACGCGGGTTTTAAAGTCGGCGTCGAATCCTGCGAGGGAGGCGCCGCTCGGCGAGCGCCAGGGCTTCCCGAAATAAATCCTTATCAATTCCTTAAGGGGTTCGCTCGGATTTGGCCAATCGGCGGCAGCGGCGCCCCGCGTTAGGGTTAAAATTCGTTGGGGATGTCGCCAAATTATGTTGCACCGCAACAAGGACTGCGCTATGCGAGCGCGCAGTAACGAGTCCAGAATCCCAAGGAAAAGGAAGAAGAGGGATAACACATGGCCAACACACCTTTTGAAATTCCGAATGAATTGCGCGATTTTGCGGAGCGGAGCGTCGATCAGGCTCGAAAGGCTTTCGAAGGTTTCGTTTCGGTAGCACAGAAGGCGGTCGGCACGGTAGATAGCGCGACTTCGACCTCCCAGACGCAGGCGAAATCGGTCGGAGCGCACGTTCTCGGCTACGCCGAGCAGAATGTGAATGCGGCGTTCGATCTGGCTCACAAGCTCGTGCAAGCCAAGGATCCACAGGAAGCCTTCGCGCTGCAGAGCGAATATCTCAAAACGCAGCTCGCCGCTCTTCAGGAACAGGCGAAGGAAATCGGCACGCTGATTCAGAAGAGCGCCATCCCCGGATCGAAGTAAGGGCTGCGCCATAGCGCTGCTCCCTCTCTACTCCTGCACCAAGGACCCCACTTGCATGGCTGCCAAGAAAACCCCCGCCGCTTCGGCTCCCATCGAGACGCCAACACCGTTCGAAACCCCAGCCCCGTTTGATACTCCAGCCCCGTTCGAAGCCCCGGCCATTGTCGAAGCTGCGGATCCGATCGCGGACGCCGCGGCGTTCGCCGAAGCTGCGGCCGCGGCTGCGCCCGCTCCGGTCCACATCCAAACTTCGGCTCCCGTCGAGGCCTCGGCCGCTGTAGTCGAATCCGCGGTCACGGCTGCGGCGGCTCCCGCTCGCGTCGTTCGGCACGAAGTCTCCAAGATGTTCGAGGCGCCCGCCAAAACGATGACGGAAATGCAGGATAAAATGCGCGCGATGATCGAAAAGGGCCTCTCCGAGACCCGCGAGGCCTATGCCAAGGCCAAGAGCGCGGCCGACGAGGCGAACGGCGCGCTGGAGGCGAGCTTCGTGACCGCCAAGACCGGCGCCGTCGAGTTCAACGTCAAAGTGCTCGAGGCATTCCAAGCCAGTGCGGACGCGAATTTCGATTTCTTCAAATCGGTCCTCGGCGCCAGGTCGATCGCAGATTACGTGACCTTGCAAAGCGAATTCACGCGCAGGCAGATCGAGACGCTGACCGGCCGGACCAAGGAACTCACCGCCCTCGCGCAGAAGGTCGCGACCGAGTCGGCCGAGCCGATCAAGACCCAAGTCGCCAAGACCTTCAAGATCGCGTCCTGACGATCCTGGAATAGCGCGGCGCGCTTCCTCCTCCCACGCGCCGCGTTCCCGCGCCGCCCCCGTTGGGGCGGCGCGTTCTATCGGTCCCGCGTCACGTCTCGACGAACTCCGAACGCGCTATCCCCTGCGCATAGAGCAGCGCCGTCAGATCTGAATGGTCCACCCGCGCATGCGCCGCGGCGGCGACGTTCGGCTTGGCGCGAAACGCGATTCCAAGACCGGCCTCGGCGAGCATCGGCAAGTCGTTGGCGCCGTCGCCGACGCCGAGCGTCTCATGACGCGCAAGGCCCAGGCGATCGGCGAGTTCACGCAACGTCGCGAGCTTCGCGTCGGCGCCCAGGATAGGCTCGAGGACTCGTCCCGTCAGTCGGTCGTCGATGATCTCGAGCCGGTTGGCGCGGTGTTCGTCGGCGCCGAGCCGTCGCGCGATCGCGCTGGTGAAGGGCGTGAAGCCGCCCGAGACGATCGCAGCAAAGCCGCCCCGCGCCCGCATCGTCGTCACGAGAACGCGGGCGCCCGGGTTGAGCGTTATCCGCGCGGCGAGCAATTCCTCGATGATGCGCGAGGGAAGATCGGCCAGCAGGGCGACCCGCTCCCGAAGCGCCCCCTCGAACGGGATCTCGCCGCGCATCGCGCGCTCGGTTATCCCCGCGACGTGGGCGCCGACCCCAGCCGCAGCCGCGAGTTCGTCGATGCATTCCTGGCCGATCAACGTCGAATCCATGTCGGCGACCAGGAGGCGCTTGGCGCGCGTCGCCGTGGGCTGGACCACCATGTCGACGTGCGCTTCCGCTGCCAGCGGGGCCAGCAGCGGCCGCGCGTCGGCGCCGTCGAAATAGAGATCCACGGCGATTCCGGGATCGAGCCAGCGCGAGCAGACGAAACCGGGCAGGGCTTGCGCGGCGCGCTCGACGAAGGCATCGCTGAGCGTCGGCCGCGCAGGATCGGCGACGAGCGTGGCGACGAAGTCGGGCGACGACATGGGCTTTCCACAGAAATCAGGGCGTTGCGATTGACGATTCGCGCGCTCCTCATCGCAGGCCCCA